>CAXTDO010000368.1:0-6435 GCA_964242315.1 uncultured Flavihumibacter sp. | reverse complement strand
ACGGTGATCCTACCACTGGTAAGGCTGTCTTGCTGGGTCCTGTTTTTTATACTCAGGGAAAGCATCCGGCAAATTGCGATACACTGTTTCATGTGATAGCATCGCCTGCTACTATGAATCTGTATGCCGTTGTTAATGATAAGGGAAGCAATCCGTTGGTAATTCCGTCTACTGCTGTTAAGGAAACAGATTACACCAATAACATAGCCGATACCATTACCCAAAAATTTAATGCATTTGTAACTCCTTCCGATACAACGGTGTTGCGTTTGAACCGGGTGCCATTAACAGCTTTGGTAACAGGTGGGCGCCTTTCATTCCTTACCTGGAAGCCTGCTAATTTCCTTTCCTGCACTGATTGTGTAACTCCCGTTGTTACACCGGCGTATTCAAAAAAGTACCTGTTCATTGCACGCAACGAACACTTTTGTGTTGATACGGCGTACACAGATATAAAAACTTTCGCAGCGGGAGTAGTATCTATTCCAAACGCCTTTACTCCCAATAACGATGGTATGAATGATGTGCTGTATGTTATGGGCAACAAAGATGTCTCTCTTGTGAAAGAGCTGGCAATTTATAACAGGTGGGGACAAAAAATATTTATAACCTCTAATGCGCCTGCCAACGATCCGCAATTTGGCTGGAACGGATTGATGAATGGAAACCTTGCTGCCGGCGGTACCTACGTGTATGTTGCTAACATTTTATTTGCCGATGGGCGAACAAAGCTCTTTAAAGGAACGGTGATTTTGATACGATAAGATTTTTGTTAGGCCAAGGATGTGTATCTAAAAAACGAAGGTAAAGCCAGATTTAATCCCCGGGAACCGATACAATCCACCACTTTAACTATTACAGAAGAATCGTGTAATGCACGCTCATGGCCTTATCGTTAGAGATACAGATACTTTCAAGTATAGAAAATATTAACTTCTTCAACCCTGAAAGGGTGCGATAGTCTAGCACAGGGTGAAGCCCTGTAAAAAAATATGATGATGGTTTAAGCCCTGAAAGGGCGTAACAGTGCGCAAAAGATATTGCAGTTTTATTGTAAGTTTTCAGCTCTTGAAAGTAAGTCGACCGATTTAGGTGTCTTGCGTGTAGCGCTACAACTAATCCCATAAATATCGTTCGTCATAATTCATTTTATATTTTTTTAAGAATGCTTTGTATTCGTCTTGGAATGTCAATTTCCGATGATGCTCATGTTGATTGGCGATGTATTTAATTACTGCGTCTACTTCTGATGGATTTATGGAAAAGGCTCCGTAACCATTCTGCCAGTAAAAATTTTTAAGCGATTGATCTTTTGTTTTCATTTATCTGGAAGACTCTGATTTTAGATCGTCCACAAGTTTAATAAGAGCTATTTTTTTTGATAAGTTACAAAAAACGTGGACATGGTCGGTATATCCGCCTACCTTAATAGGACTGGATTCCAGATTGCTACAAATACCTCCGAGATAAGTGTGAAGTTCGTCCTCATATGAACCATATATCATTGGACTTCGATGTTTTGTACTGAAAATAATATGGATACTGTTTTTTACCAGCGACTGTGCCATGATTCATAAGTATAATGAAGCAAAGCTAACAGACACTTAATTTTATGATAGCGTGAAAACACCTTTTAATCAAGGCAATTAAATAATAGTATCTGTCCTCATTACATATCGCGCCCTTTCAGGGCTACGGCCCATCGTTCTATCTTTACACAGGGCTTCACCCTGTGCCAAACTATTGCGCCTTTTATGGCGGCGTCATATAAGCACTTCAGATTAAAAGAATAATACATATGCCTTCACGGTAGCTCCTTCCGAACGGGCAGAATATTCAAATAAAATAATAGTGTTAACATTTGATTATTTGATCCCCAAAAGATGATACATTAGCATAGATTTTTTTTAGTATCACTGTCCTGTCAGGTAACTGATCATTCGCAAATTACTGTCGAATTGATTTATATTTACTTCTGATAGGTTTCTTACAATCAAAACACTTGCTATATGATTAACAACTTAAGGTCATGGACCTGGAACAGTTTTCTATTACTGCTGATAACTGCTTTAACTGGAAATAGTATATCAGTCTATTCTCAAGCAACCACCCAACAAGGTTCCTGGCCTTTATCGGGAACGATTACGTCGGCAACCGGACAACCACTATCCGGTGTAAGTATTGTTGTAAAAGGAACAAAAACGGGTGCCCAAACGGACGCAGAAGGAAGTTTCAGGTTAAACGTTCCCGAAAAGCCGGGAGTGTTGGTCTTTTCTTTTATCGGCTACACTCAAACCGAGAAGGCTTTCTCTGGTCCCGGCGTTGTTAGCCTGAGTTTAGATGCTGATTCCAGAGCGCTGGAAGGCGTGTTGGTGACGGGCTATACCGCGCAGCGCAAAAGAGATTTAACCGGCGCTGTTGCCGTAGTGGATATGCAGTCGCTTCGGGCGCAGGCAGCCGGTAGTGCTACGGAAGCGCTCCAGGGAAAGGCCGCCGGTGTAAATATCGTCAGCGATGGTTCTCCGGGTTCTACTCCGCAGATCAGGATAAGAGGCTTTAGTACCATCAATAATAATGAACCGCTATATGTTGTGGACGGAGTTCCCTACCAGGGTAAGCTGTCCTGGCTGAATCAGAACGATATTCAAAACATCCAGGTATTGAAAGACGCGTCGGCCGCCTCCATTTACGGATCACGTGCTAACAATGGAGTGGTCATTATTACTACCAAGCAGGGTAAGGAAGGGCCTCCCCAGTTTTCTTTCGACAGTTATGTTGGAACTGCCACACCCATTACCGGAACGTTCCCTAAGTTTTTAACACCGCTGCAGTATGCGCAGTATTTATTTCAGTCTTACCGTAATGCCGGTGTTAATCCGGGCGACGCCATCGGAGGCATGTATGGCAAGGGCCAGGACCCTGTTCTTCCTACTTACCTTATAGCTGGAAGCGTTACCGGGTTGAATGTTACTCCTGCAGATGCTGATCCTGCCAAATACAGTGCTAATCCGGCTACTTTCTACCAGATCACGAAAGCCAGTCAGGATGGAACCGACTGGATGCGGGCTATCGTGCACAACGGCAATACGCAAAACTATCAACTGGGCGCCACCGGTGGTGGAAAAAACGCTACTTACTCTGTTTCGGCAAACTACCAAAATCAGCAAGGGATCATAAAATATACCGGTTTTAAAAGGTATTCAGTGCGCAGTAATGCCCAGTTCGGTGCGTTCAAGAACAGGGTGAAATTCGGAGAAAACCTCTTGTTCAGCAGAACCGACGGAGTAGGGTTTGCTACGAACAATAACACCCCCGGCGACTACAACGTTGAAAACAGTGTGGTAAACTCCGTTTATAAAAATCAAACTATCATACCGGTGTACGACATTGCCGGTAATTTCGCCGGGCCGCGCGGAAGTAACCTGGGAGATGGCAGAAATTCACTGGCCGTGCTATACCGTGCTAAAGACAACTTCACCCGTGAGAACCGGTTGTTTGGAAATATATTCGGTGAGGTTACTGTTCTCAAGAACTTCGCAGTTCGTACAAGCTTTGGCGTTAATTTAAATAACTACAACTCACAGAATATTACCTACCCCAACCTGGAAGCGCCCACCGGCTCCTCCACGAATTCTTACAGCACTACACAGGGATTTGGTAATCAATGGACATGGACCAACACTATCAACTATAAACATAATTTTAATGACAAACATAACTTAAGTGTGCTCGCCGGATCGGAAGCTATCCGCAGTTCTTCGAGAAACTTAACCGGCGCCAGAAACGGGTTCTTTGTTCTGGGCGATCAGAACTATTATTACCTGAATTCAGGTTCCACAAATATCAGCAATTCAGAAACCGGAAGCATCAATACACTTTATTCTTTATTTGCCCGTGCTGACTATGCTTTATTGGATAAATATTTATTGAGTGCTACCATAAGAAGAGACGGCTCCTCCACTTTTGGTTCCGTAAACCGCTATGGAATCTTCTCAGCTTTTAGTGCAGCATGGCGTTTATCAGAAGAGAATTTCATGAAAGGAGCTGCCTGGCTACAGGATTTAAAAGTGAGGATAGGTTATGGTGAAACAGGTAACCAAAATATTCCTGCTAATAACGCTGTAGATGTATACCAGTCTCTAATTACAAACAGTTATTATCCTATTACAGGCACCAATACACTGGCAGCAGGTATCAGGCAAAATCAAATCGGCAATCCGCTGCTTAAATGGGAAACAGTTAAGTCGACCAATATAGGGCTTGACTTTGCAATCATGAATAGCATAATTGATGGCTCGATAGACGTTTATAAGAAAACCACTTCCGGCATGTTATTTCCGGTACCACTGCCCAGCCAAACTGCAGGTCTGTCTTCCTCGCCTTATGTAAATGCTGGCAACATGCTTAACCAGGGTGCAGAAGTAGTATTAAATTATCATTTCAAGCCGGGTAATCTAAAGGGTTTCAGGTTTGATGCAGGAATAAATTTCGCACGCAATAAAAATGAAATAGTAACGCTGGCTCCGGGTGTTAACAACATGGCTTTAGTGAATTTCAGAAGTCTTACCCCCACTATCTTTAAGGTAGGGCAACCTTACGGCGAGTATTATGGATACCAGCAGGATGGTATTTTTCAAAACTCGGGTGATGTGGCAAAGAGCACACAGCCGGGAGCAAGGATTGGTGGAATCAGGTTTGCTGATATAGATGGAGACGGAAAGTTTTCTTCTAATGACCGCACTGTTTTAGGAAGCCCGCTTCCAACTTATACCGCCGGGATAAACCTGAATTTCTATTACAAAGACCTTGAGCTTACCACCTTCTTCTACACCAGCCAGGGAAATAAAAATTACAATCAAACAAAATATTTTACCGACTTCCAGGCGTTCCCGTCTGCAGGCAGTGTACGACTATTGGATGCATGGTCTCCTACTAACACAAGCTCAAATATTCCATCGCCTTCTTCTACAGCCAACGCAATCGAATATCAGTCATCTTCATACTATATTGAAGACGGGTCTTACTTCAGGCTAAAGAACGTGCAGTTGGGATATGCGATCAAAAGCAACTATATATCCAGTAAAATAGGCATTTCCAAATTACGAGTGTATGCGTCGGTAACGAATCTCTTTACCATCACTAAATACTCCGGCATGGATCCCGAAATTGCACAGACCAATCAAACGTTTGGTTTGCCAGGGATAGACTTTGGTGTTTATCCAAATTCACGGCAGATTCTGGTAGGTATCAACGCAAATTTTTAATTTATTATTTATTACCATTATGAAATTATCAATATATAAAATATGTCTTGTAACAATTGTTGTAAACATAACTAATTCCTGCAAAACTGATTATCTTGAAGTCATCCCGCAGGGACAGTTGACCCCTGTTCAATTACAAACAGCCTCCGGTGTAGAAGCTGCGCTAATCAGTTCTTATACCATGCTCAATGGAAATTTGGCTGGCACCTACGGTACTTATGCCAGTGCACCAAGCCATTGGGTGTACGGCGAAGGTGCTGCCGACAACGCACATAAAGGCAGTGACCCCGGCGACCAGCCTGACCTTGGAGCGATTGAATCACACAATCCCATTACGGCAAACGGTTCTTTATCAGAAATCTGGGACCGCAGGTTTGAAGGCATCCTTCGTACCAATAATACCCTTAGGCTACTGACAAATACTGCGGAGCTTAAAGGAACGCCAAGAGCCACTGTCATCGAAGCAGAGGCCCGTTTCCTGCGCGCCCATTACTACTTCGATCTTTGGCGCGTTTTTAAATATGTTCCCTTTGTTGACGATAAAACCGCTGATCCTTCAACTGTAGGGAACGAACAGGATATTATAGCAAACATAGAAGCGGACATGTTGTTTGCACAGCAAAACCTGCCCCTGACCAGGTACTTAAGTCAGGTTGGACGGGTTGAAAAAATAGCTGCAAGCGCTTATCTGGGTAAGATTTATCTCTATGAAAAAAAGTACGATAAAGCTCTGTTGCTTTTTAAAGATGTGATTGCCGCCAAGCCTGATCTGGTAACGCTCGATTTCAGAGACAACTTTGATGTAACTAAAAAGAATGTTGCGGAAGCAGTTTTTGACGTGCAGGCATCAGTACAGGACGGCGCCGCCGGAGACCGTGGAAATGTGGGAGACATTTTAAATAATCCTTACCTGGCTTCCCTCCCTGTGGGTTGCTGCGGATTTGCCAATCCTTCTTTCGACCTGGCTAACGCCTTCCGTGTAGACGCAAACGGCCTGCCCGATTTTGCCAACCACCACACTACCTATTTCCCATCAAGTTTTGATGCCCCTTTTTCCGTTCCTACACAGCTTTCCGTGGACCCGCGCCTCGATTATACCATCGGTCGCCAGGGAGTGCCTTATCGCGACTTGGGCCTTATGGCAGGTAATAGCTGGATCAGAAATGCCGGC
>CAXTDO010000367.1:0-6435 GCA_964242315.1 uncultured Flavihumibacter sp. | reverse complement strand
CGCTTTAACTCATTTTCTCTTTGTAACTCTCTTTGTTTGTTGTCCAGTTCAAACAGCTTCATTTCATTCTCCAGTGCAATTCGCTTTAACTCATTTTCCCTGTCTAACGCCTTTTGCTTTACTTCATTTTCTCTTTCTAACTCCTGTTGCTTAACAAGAAGTGCGTTTTCCTCAATTTTCTTCAATCTTTCCTCCCTGCGCCGCGCAAGAGGAGGCAAAAGCCGGTCGTGTAATATTTCAATATGCCTGGAATCGAGAAACTGTTCGGAATTCAACAATCTGAAATCCGGGTCTTCGATTAGCTTATCAATATCCGACTTTCTTTTAACATCCCGGATGGCCTCGTCATAGTTGAAAGGAGTTCTTTTGTTATCGGTAGTAATTAATTTTTTTTCAATAAACGTTTTTGTTTCTTCCGTTATGTTATTATAAACCTGATCGATATAGTTTTCAATAGCGTGATTAACGCGGGACCTTATCCATTCATCTATTTTTTCCTTAGATGTATTTTCTGATCCTATGAGGTCGAAATAGATCTTCTGACAAACCAGGCTTAATAAGAACGGTTCAACTATTACTTTGTCAAAATTGTTCAAGATGTTCACTGCCAGGTTTACTGAAACCAACCTGGCGACTGATTCAGGAATTTGAGCGGATGTTTCAACAATCACCTGTTGAGCTGTTTGAGTAGAAAAGGGCTCCAGCCTGAAGCGGCTATTGGTAAACGTAACAGAAGGCAGGTCTTTTGTTAAACTTTCAAAGTGCGGGAGGTACTCTTCACGAAATGAAAACAGAATTCTAAAGTTCTTTTGCTTACTTAGCAAATTGTTTTTTATCCTGGAATGCCGCTGATCATTCACATTTGTGAATGCTTCTTTAAGGTTGTCGGGGATCTGGTTTTCAAGCAGGCAGTTTATCTCTGCAATTAAATTTTGCAGATCGTTTTTATCAAACGGAAGTGTAAAAATTTCTTCAAGCTGGTCAAAAATCAATAAGGGTTTAATAACATATTCAACAGGGGATATATCCCCACTCTTTTCTGATTGGATCAATTGGGTTTTATGAATAAATTCAAATAAAGAATTAGCAATTATCAGTTCATTCTGTGCCGGGATAATCTTTTTAACTGGGCCGGAATTATTCTGGTACTGTTGCATTTCTTCCGTGCAACGTTTGATAACATAATCAGTGAGATCGTTTGCCGCGGACTTTTTTACGGCGGCATCATTCAGATGGATATAAATAGGAAGAAAGCTTAACTCCTCCTTTAAAAATGGAATAAGCCCAGCTTTTATCAGGGAAGTTTTACCCGTGCCCGACCTGGCAAAGAAAAGTGTAAGATTTTCACTTCTTATAAAGTTATTTAGCTCTTTGATTTCGTTTTCACGCCCAAAGAATTGATCTCCTTCCGTGTATGGTTGTGGTCCTTTGAAAGGGTTTATTTTCCCCATAGATCAGAATTTAAAATTTTCATTTTCCGGAAGTACGACATAGATATTGCTTACGCTTAATGTCGGCTAATTTGGCGATGTCAATAAGGTTGTTATCATCAAGCCGGATTCCCAGTTTATTGTCTTTATTGAGTATTTTGTCCCGTATTTCAGATAGCTTATCCTGTCCACAGGGTAGGGGAATATTCTGATCTGGGAATTCCTTAAAAATCGGCCAGATCTCTTTTTCTTTATGGAGGGCATATGCCCACTCCAGGCAAAAGTAGTCTGATGCACTTTGCAGATTGTTTGATACTACAGGCATAAAAACACAGGCTTTGTCAATTTCATCTTTAATTCTCTGCGTTAAGGCATCGCCTGTTTTCAATTGCTGGCTATCTAAAAAGTATTCAATAAAATTTATGTCGAACTGGTTGGCAACATCTCCGGCAACTTGTTCATCCTTGCGGCAATAACTGATAAATACATTATTGTTTTGCTTATTAACGAGGTGCGGTGTGCCTTGTTGATGCAGGAATATTTTGTACACTTCATCAACAAGTAAATTACAATTGATATCCAGTTTTTGTATTTTATAACGGTCGATAAAGATTGTTCTGCTTGGATCAAGTTTGAGCATATTCAGGTTGTCAATCACAGCCTTAAGCTCTACGGTGCTTGCCATATCCAGTCTATCTCCGACACATATCCTGATAAAAAGCCTGAAAAACCAGTCGGGGAAATTGCAGCCCAGAAAAAGCAGATAGGCGCCTCTGCCATTTAAATATGATAAGAGATTTTTGAACTTCTCTTTCTTTTTTGCAATTAAATCGTAAATCAATTCGATGTAGTCAGCGTCTGTCAGTACGTATTCGTGGTCCTGAGAATCGTGCGTCCCGAATAAATTATAGATATGCGGTTTATTAAGATTTATATAAAACCTATCCGGCGCCTGTTCAGGCAAGTCTTCCGGAGTGTTAGGATGGTAATTTAAGACTGTGTAGGATGATTTAATTTCCTGTTCATCCCTTCCTTCTGCCCTATAAGTATTGAGAGCCAATTCAAGTGAGTTGGTAAATGTTGCATTTATAAATAACTTAAAGTATTTAATGCTTACCAGCTTCCGTAAACTTTCCGGGATAAGCTGAAGGTTGAACCTTTGATCCAGAATGGTATTACTTAAACTTACTTTAAATGAGTTTTTATCCTCAACATCTAACCGGTGATAATATGAATTAAGCAGCTCATTTCCCGTTATGTGCCCGTTTTCAGTTTGCGCATCTCTCAATGTATTCTCCAGGTTATCATCGTGGGCATGAATCTTTATGAGACTTTTCAACAGGTCATCGCCAACATTATTTGTGTCAAACTCATGGAACAGTAAATCATACCCAATAATTGGTATTACTTTACCTGTTTTTATCTGGTCGGCAATCTTGTTTATTGCGTTTATTTCTGATTGTGTAGGCATATACCTGTTCAATTTACTCCTGGGACAATTATTAGGTAAGCATTAAAATGTTTTTTAAATCATTACATGGTTACTTATAAAGAATCATTATAATAGTTTTCACAAGTACAATAAAGTATTAATTAAATTTTCTTTTCAAACCGCTAAGAATATAATAAATAATTTCGTGAAAGTGGATAGTCTGAAAGAGTATCTCATTCTCTTCCATGCTCAAGCCATTCAACTTGCTAATTCCGGATAAGCCTGTATTTTTAAATTCCAGGAAAACATTCATCAAAGCCTTGTTTGCATTTTTCTTTGTTTTATACAGATTTGAAAGAGCCGGGAAACGTTCCAAAACTTCTGTGGACAATTGAGTTTCACTTGTGCCTGTTAATGCTCTTATCATACAATTGGTTGCTCCTCCAAAGGCCCCAACAAGGTACATGGGTTTCTTCAGCTTCAACATCATAAATCCTTCCTCTATAATACCCGGATAAAATCCTTTATACTCGGAAAGAGTTCCTCCAACATACACTCCTGCATCTGTATCGTTAACCATTTCTTCTCTCATTATAGTCATGGATTCGGCCCAAAATAACTTATTTTCAATGCTATCAGGTTCAATAAATTTTCTTTCTAATTCTTTCGGTAATCTTTTTGGGATACCAGCTTTCTTTAATTCAACACGATTTTTCTTGAATTCAGCTTCATCCGAATTCTGTAACTGGTTATATATGGGCCAGCCGAAATAATTCGTAAAATATTGTTGGCTGTCATCTTGTTTATTTCTGTACTGAAATGACAAATCCGAAAAATAGCAGGTGTAACCATTTTTCCTTAAATCACCGCCATAAATCAAATGAGCTCCATTGATGAGTAAGTATCTCGTTAGTTCCAGAATAATGTCTCTCTGATGCGTTTCTGCAAATCCAAGTTGTTTATAATCTTCACTGTCTGAAACAGATATGCCTATTCTTTTATCTTTTAGTGATAAAAACGTTTTATCTTTTTCTTTATCATTGGGCAGCGACACGCTGTTTACATAATGATGTGAGACCCCGGAAATATTTACTTTTTCTTTTTTCATATCACTTTATTAGCAAAGACAATTGAATTGGAGTAAAGAATTGTATGTCAGCTTTCATATCTTTTAAAACATTTAACTCTTCCGATCCCAGAGGCGGGTCAGGATAAAGCACAATGAAGGTTCCGGTTTTCGATTTATTTTTCAACATCAGGATGTCGGAGAAATTGAACAGCTCCGGCGGCGAAGACAATTCCACACCTTCAAAACCATCATCCAGGTATAGTTCAGTTATTTTTTTTAAGTTATACCTGTTAAAAACGTTCATCAAAACCTGATAGAGGGTCAGGTCAATAATATCATCAAAGTTATTGCCGGTGAACCTGATTGTGGGCACGTTACCCAAGTAAGGAAAGCTTCTTTTTTCGCCATTTACAAGATTATGTACTACAACAATGGGCGCCTTATAGCGTTTAGCTGTCAGAATTTCAATCTGGCACCAGTCTCTCGTGGCATAAGCATCGGATTGAAATACAACAAGTGCTGCATTCCCATTTTCTATTGCCTGCTTTATTTGAATGTCAAACCTGTAACCATCGGCAATATCATTAGTGTCGAAAAATGTGTTCAATTTCGTTTTCGATTGTATGTAATCACGAAATTCACCTGCCTCCTTTTCATTATCTTTTTTGGCATGACTGATAAATAACTTAACAGGTGGCGGAACATCTATTTCATCTTCGGCCTGGTAAGTGGGTTTCTTATGTAGCAGGAGCCTGCATAAGGCATGTATCAAACGACTACGGATCCCCTTCAGGATTCCATCAAACTCGTTTTGTTCATTTTCTTTGTTTTTAGGCCTTGCATCTAAAAACTGCGTTTTCGCAAAGGTGGCTTCTTCAAAATAATAGGCATTGGAAGAGAAAGCAATAGGAAAAATCCTGTTATGATCATTTACCTTTTTAATCAGGTCTTTAACAAACATATTCCATTTGTCATCGTTAAAAAAGCAATCATCTATCAGTACAATGAAGGCATTATAATCTGACTGATCAAAAGGGATTGCTCTTGGTACCTGTAAACCATGTACCGGTTCTGATCGGTAGAAGATGGGTATTCCGATAGGCCTGCTTAACGGGCTATCAACATCCCTTGAAAAGTTAGCATAGATATAATTTGCAACGGTTTCGCCTTTTTTAAAACCCGGATGCCAAATCACATAAATGGTAAGCGGCGACTTATATGTTTTACTCATTACTGCTGATTAAAGGTGGTGTAATGCATGAGCACTTAAGATGAAACATTAAGTGCCTTAAAGTAATATTAGTCTCTTAAAAAAGAAATTTTAATACTTCAAGAGCCTTTGTTAATTATTATAACTGTCATCATAAAAGGGTACATGCATATAGGAGGACGGAAACTTATAAGGAACTACCTGGCAAAATTTATACTTTTTACTGAAACATACAAGAGAGCGTTAAAAGAAATCTAAAATCAGCGAATCGTTGTCATTAATCAAGATAGGGTCTTTGTCAGACTTCCCCTCTATTTTTTGTAAGTACATTTGGTGTTCCGCAATTATGAAGAATAAATAGATAGCCATTTTATTGCGCAAATTCTTTGCTATCGTATACGGTTTTTAATGATATTTGCACTCCCGCCTCATTACCTGTATTGAAAATTGTTGACTGAATGGTTTACTTATAAATCAAATGTTAAACATTATATTAACTAAGCTGTTATGATTTGCTAAATAGGCGGAACGTTGACCAATAAACCCCTGTTCAGTTACGCTGCTAATGATTGCCTGCTTGTTATTACAAACACTTCGGTGTTGGTAAATTTTATTAATTACGACTACTTTTTATGATAAAATACTTTTCACTGCTTTCAATTTTGTATGGTATTATTTGTCCCGGCAGTGTATTTTCCCAAAAGTCAGATTCGGTGCTCCAAAAAGCCAGTCTGACCGACTGCATCCAGTATGCTTTAAAGAATCAGCCCCTGATCAGGCAATCCGAGCTTGACGAAGAAATTACAGAAACCACCATCAAATCCAGGCTGGCCGACTGGTATCCGCAGATCAACCTCACTTACAGTCTGCAGCATAATATACAATTACCTACTTCTTTTTTTCCTGACGCAACAACGGGTGTAAAACGCCCGGTGAAGATCGGGGCTAAAAATGTATCCAGCCTGGGCTTTACAGGCAGTCAGGCTATTTTTAACCAGGACCTTTTACTTGCTAACAGAACGGTAAAAGACGTGCGCGCACAGGTGCAGCAGACTACTACCAGTAATAAAATTAACGTGGTGGTAGAAGTAAGTAAGGCCTATTATGACCTGTTGCTTACCCAAAAACAGGTAGAAGTGCTGGATGAAAATATAGTGAGGTCGGAACGTAGTCTTAAAGATGCGTATAACCAATACGAAGGCGGCATTGTAGATAAGATAGATTATAAGCGAGCACAGATTACGCTTAACAATACGGTAGCGGAAAGAAAGCGTACAATGGAACAAACGAAGGC
>CAXTDO010000366.1:0-6441 GCA_964242315.1 uncultured Flavihumibacter sp. | reverse complement strand
GGCTTGTTTCCTCAATCGTCTTCTGCCTGCTTTCCGTCATTTTATCCGAATAAAAAATTACCAGGCCGTTCACCTTCCTTGCAGCGCGTCCTGCAGTTTGAGTGAGCGATCTTTCATTACGTAAAAATCCTTCTTTATCAGCATCTAAAATTGCCACCAGGGATACTTCAGGTAGATCCAATCCTTCCCTGAGCAGGTTAACTCCTACCAGTACATCTATCTCTCCCAGTCTAAGCTGGCGAAGAATCTCAACTCTTTCCAGCGTATCCACGTCACTGTGAATGTATTTGGATTTTATATTGATGCGGGCCAGGTATTTATCCATTTCTTCGGCCATACGTTTGGTAAGGGTGGTTACCAGCACGCGATCGCCCCTGGTGATGCGTTTGTCTATTTCATCCAGCAGGTCATCCACCTGGTTGATGCTGGGACGGATTTCAATAGGAGGTTCCAGTAATCCCGTTGGGCGAACCACCTGTTCTACTACCACGCCGCCTGTTTTTTCCAGCTCAAAATCTCCGGGCGTTGCCGACACATAAATAGTTTGATGCAACATGCCTTCGAACTCATTAAAGTTTAAAGGGCGGTTGTCCAACGCGCTGGGAAGCCGGAAGCCATAATCGACCAGTATCAGTTTGCGGCTCCTGTCACCGCCATACATACCACTGACCTGGGGAATGGTTTGGTGGCTTTCATCTATCACACATAAAAAATCTTTTGGAAAATAATCCAGTAAGCAGAATGGCCGTGATCCGGGAACGCGGCGATCGAAAAAGCGGGAATAGTTTTCAATGCCGTTACAAAAGCCAAGCTCCCTGATCATTTCAATATCATAGTTAACCCGTTCGCTTATTCGTTGAGCTTCAATATATTTTCCGGTGCTTTTGAAGTAAGTTACCTGGGCTGCGCATTCATCCTGAATTTCATTGAGTACCTGGTGAAGCATGTCTTTTGGCGCCAGGTATAAATTGGCAGGAAAGATAGCTGCATTGTCTACTTTGCTGATACGTTTTCCTGTTGAAAGTTCCAGTGTTTCAATGCTTTCAATTTCATCTCCGAAAAATGTTACGCGTAAGCCGTGGTCAACATAAGGAAGGTTGATATCTACGGTATCTCCTTTTACGCGAAAACTACCGCGGGCGAAGTCACCCTGGGTGCGTGAATACAAAGCGTTCACCAATCCATGCAAAAATCCCTGGCGCGACATTACCTGCCCCTCCTCAATGCGGGTGATACCATTTTCAAACTGCGCCGGGTTACCAATACCGTAAATACAGCTAACACTTGCCACCACAATAATATCCCGCCGTCCGCTTAGCAACTGGGTGGTGGCATGAAGGCGCAGCTTATCCAGTTCTTCATTGATGGAAAGGTCTTTTTCGATATAGGTATCGCTTACCGGCATGTATGCTTCGGGCTGGTAGTAGTCGTAATAGCTTACAAAATATCCTACTGCGTTATCGGGGAAGAACTGCTTGAATTCACCGTATAATTGTGCAACAAGTGTTTTGTTATGGGTGAGCACCAGGGTGGGCCTTTGCAGGTTTTGGATAACGTTGGCTATCGTAAATGTTTTTCCCGATCCCGTTACCCCCAGGAGTGTCTGGTACTTTTCTCCTTCGAGCACTCCCTGGGTAAGTTGTTGAATTGCCTGTGGCTGGTCTCCTGCAGGTGTATAAGGGGAATGTATCTTGAATGCCCTGCTTTAGTATTTGGAACCGGCAAATTTAATTATTATTATGTTGCCGGGTTGCCAATTTCTGTAATGCATTTGAATTTACGTATCAAAAGGTAATAACTTAATCTGCAAGTGTTTTTTTAACCACGGAGGGCGCAGATGGGGAAACGCGGAGAGCGCGGAGAAAGCCTCTGTGCCCTCTGCGTTTCCTCCTCTGCGCCCTCCGTGGTTAAAAAACTCGTCGAACAGCTCATGGTAATCTGTCATTTTAGATGTGACACAACGTGCATAGGAAACAGTTACATAACATCTGGTTCTTAATCCTGTTTTGCTCTTCTTCAGAGCTGTTACTATTGCGTTTGGTGACTGTTTTAAAAGTTTTACCGAAGTTGTAGGTAAATCCCAGGGTTGCTACCTGGGTATCAAGGTAATTATGGAACGTTGCTGTGGCCGACGGGATATTTGTGATCTGTCCTCTCGGTTCGAGTGTGTGGAAAATGTCGCGGACACTGAATTTAATGGAACCCTTCTTATTAAGCACGGCTTTTTGTATTGCTGCCGTTAGTATCCAGACCGGAGGCATGATAAACTGACCATTAGTACCATTGGTATTATAAAAACCACTTATTTCGCCTCCCCAGCCTTTTTTAAAAGTAAACTGGTTGTTTATATTAATGTACCAGTACGAGGCGTTTGTATTTAAAGAAGAGGTGGATACTAACCCCTGATATTTTCTGTTGATCAGTTCAGTATAGATACTGGTTGACCAAAATTTTGCCGGCTTTACATTTATATTCATGGAGATGCCCGCGTAAATTCTTCGTCCGATATTTCCGGTGGTGCTGATAAATACGTTTCCAGACTGGAAAATCGTTTCGAATTGCACATCGGTTGCATAATTATACAATAAAGAAGCTGTAATAAAACTCTTGTAATGATAAGATAACTCAAAATTGTTCGAAAATTGCGGCCGCAGGTAAGGGTTGCCGGCGAAGTAAGAAAACTTATCCAGCAGAAAAATAAAAGGATTGAGATCCTGGTAGTAAGGCCGGCTGATTCGCCTGCCATATGAAATGTTTACATAATTTTTGCCGCTACTGTCCAGTTTATAAGAAAGATATCCGGTAGGAAAAAGATTCGTATAATTTTTAGTAAACGACGAATCGGGCCTTACAGCATTTCCCATCTGGCGGCCGTTACCATTTGTATTTTCTACCCGCAAACCTGCCTGAACTCCGAATCTTTTATAGTCACCACTGAAATTGATATATGCTGCATTGATGTTTTCTTTATAGGCAAAACGATTGGTTTTATCATTATCTACCGATGTTGTGTTACCTATAATATAAAAGTAGTTGGCAGCGTTGTCGGCATCAACATAACTGGTTTTTATTCCGGCATCAAACTTTACTCCCTGTTTAACAGGATGAGTATAATCTACTTTAGCGGCATAAATATTTATGGTTGAAGGAAGATCGGCCCCTAAATTTTCCGAGTACTTTAAATAACCGGTTGAGTTAAAGCTGTTGTTGAGAAATGATCTGTCGCTGGAAGCGTTATATTTAATGTAATCAAGATCGAAAAACAGCACTTTGCCCGAGCTGTTGTACTGGTGATTAAAGTTTATATTAAAACCATTGCTTGCAAATTTTTCTTTTGTAAAGTTGGTTGCATCAATGATGGAGTCAAGCTTTTCATTGTTGTTATAAATCGAACTTTTAACGGGACTGGGGTTATTTGCAGATGAGTAAGATCCTTTGAAAACAAATCCCAGCGTGGTTTTTGGAGATAGGAAAAAATCTATCCCGGTTTTTATTGAAGGGCTTTTCCTTATAGGTCTGAAATAGGAATCTTGTAAAAAAACCGACTGAAGATTGCCGGCAGCGTCGTAGTAGCTCCTGTTAACTTCAAGTTTGCGATAAGAGTGCTGAATGCTGTAGGCAAAATTGCCAAACACATTGAACTTTGCGTTACGGTAATTTAAATTCAGGCTCTCGTTTGATCTGGCATACACAGCTTGTCCTGCACTAACAGATACCGACCCGTTAAAACCCCGCAACGTATTCTTTTTTGTTTTGATATTAATCACACCTGAGCCGGATGCTGCATCATATTTGGCAGGAGGATTGGTCATCAACTCAATTTTGTCTAATGACGAGGATGGCAAAGATTTAAGATAGGTAGCAAGATCAGCGGCAGAAAGATAAGTAGGTTTATCATCAATTAAAATCAATACGCCTGATTTTCCTTTTAAACTGATGTTGCCGTTTTCATCTACAACAACTCCGGGCGATCTTTCCAGTACTTCAAGTGCATTAGAGCCGGTATTAGAAATCACAGCATCTACGTTAACAATGGTTCTGTCAATCTTTTGTTCTATAAAAGGCTTTTTAGCCGTTACCGTAACATCCTGCAATACTTTACCGTCCTGCAATTCCAATGCAATTTGCTGTAGCGTAACATTTTCAGATGCGGTCGCTTTCACAGGACCGGTTTTAAATTCTTTGTAACCGATATGTGTAACCGATAGTATGAAACTGTCCGGCGTTAAATTTTCGAACAGAAACTTTCCATCAGCAATTGTAATGAAAGTTTTTACGAGGGAAGAATCTTTTAATTTTAATAGAGTCACTGTTGCGGATGATAGCGGCTTGGTTCCCTGGTCGGTTATAATTCCGGCTATACGCTGCGATGATTGCGCATATAGCAGACTGTTATATAGCAATGAGCAAGAGAGTGCTGTTAATGAAAATAATATCTTCATTTTATTGGTTGTTGGTGATTAAGTGATTGTATGGCCGGTGCTACCTAATTTCGCCAGATATAGGAACGCGTTGTTTTACCCGTAGGACTGATATATTTTGTTCGCATTTTCCGGTAAAGATCTTCCTGTTGCTTAACTCCCTGCACTATCAATTCAATATTGTTCAGGATGTAATAAAAGTTTTCTTTGTTTGCGATGACAGATTCCTTTATTATATTCTCTTTTATAAGGTCTATAATAACAGGGTCGGCTAATGGATTATTCCTGGGAGTAGGTTTATATGGTTTTGTTTTGTAAGAGCTGTCCGGATTATAAGGTTGTCTGAAGTAAGAGCTATCAGCGTTATCAGGATAAATAGTGTTTATAGATATTTTGATTGGGTTGGTTATAATAATTTCCAATTTTGTCTTTAACTCGTTTAAATGGACGTTTGTATTGACTTTAACTTCAGAATTCAGCCTGAAAGAATCTCTTAATGTATAATTTACATTCGTGTTCAGAGACACATTTGCGTTGGTTGTATAAATATGCTGATACACTTTTGGAGTAGTATCTACTATAGGAATGACAGGCTTATAATATCCTGGAATCTTTGCTGCCTTAATTTCAGTACGCTTAAATGAATCAGAATAATTATTTATTTTGGATTTTGCCTCACTTCCCTCCTCTGTTTTAGAATCATTATTTTGTTCGGCGAACAGTAAGGGTTGAACTGCTTCGGGTTTTATAAGAGGAGTAAGAGCCCAACTGTTAAGCTTGCTTTCAATAACGGAACTTCTATGTAACAACGGATTCTTCTCCTGCGAAGGGATAACAAAAGCAGATAAAAACATCATAAAGATGCAGCAGGAAAGCATGCCGGCTTTTTCAAAAGAGTTAAGTGTATTGTTACTATTATGAATGATTCGCCGAACCCTGTTTAACAACTGGTTTTTTCTGCCGGGAAACGGCATCGCATACGCTGCACTGCTGTATTCCCCGAAAGATACCAGCGCACTAAGAAACTTAGCTTTGCTTTTAGTGATCGCAATAGCTATATCATCACAACAATTTTCTCTTTCTTCCCTTATCAACGATGAGATCCATATTACCGGAGGATTAAAGAAAAAGACCGTTTCGGCTAAACTCTGCATCAGGTTAATCAAATAATCACTTCTTTTGATATGCGCCAGTTCATGTAATAAAATTGCTTCCAACTGTTCGGAAGACAAACTGGTAAAAAGGCCGGTGGGAATAAGTATCATTGGCTTTAACCAACCCACTGCCATTGGAACTTTGATGATACCGGATTCCAGTAGTTGAACAGGCTTACTTATCTGTAGTGTTACTTGCAGTTCCCGTAGCCTGTTTTTCCAATAATAAACAGGATCATGAACCTGCCTGCTTCGAATCCTGTTAATATAAGTTAGCCCCGAAAGCATTCTTACAAGCCTTGCGCTTAAGATAATAAACCACACAATTACTACAAGAGGCGCGTGTTTGTCAAAATAATAGGTGAAGCTATTTACTAAAGGTGTAAATGAGTAATGGTAGTTGGAAGGATCCGGGGCACCATGATTAGTAGTTGCCGAAGTAGTAACAGGCGATGACGGATGTGACGGATAAGAGCGCTCCAATTGTTCCCTAAACGTATATACAGACGTTATTAAAAATAATAAGAAAAGAGCGGATAAGAGATTGTATCGAAAAGATGGGCGATGCATTTTTGTAATGATTACGATAAGTCCACCGGCAATGGCGAGAAGCAATCCCTGCCAGAGGGAATGCACTAAGGTCCAGCAAATGGCTTTTACAATTGCGGCACCGGTTAATTGGCTGATAAAAAGTATATTCATGGAAACGGGTTTACAAGTCTTTGTCCAGTTTATTTAACAGATCACGTATAGCGTCGAGCTCCTTTTTGGAATTCTTTTTATTGCCAAGCAATTGCATCATAAGGCTGCTGGCGGAACCCTCGTAAAGGGAATCTACAAACCTGTTTAGTAAAAAGCTTTTGCAC
>CAXTDO010000365.1:0-6456 GCA_964242315.1 uncultured Flavihumibacter sp. | reverse complement strand
GAAGCGTATAACGTAACGTTACCATTGATACGCAACGAACTGATTGTTGTGGATATGTCTATGTGAATTAACGACGTGCTGTTGGTTGCAAAAAAAACGGTATCCTGGCTGCCGGGAACGGTAGCACCTCCACTTCCATTCAGCACATTTGACCAATTGGCCGGATTGCTCCATTCACCGTTCAGAGGTCCCACCCAATATCGGGAAGCCGCATTAGCAAACAAGTGTAGGAACAGGCAAAGCAATAGGGTTGAGTAGAATCGTTTCATGAAACAAACGTTGATTTATAAAAAAATTAATAGCCACAAAACACGTAACACATTACAGATCGTTAATAGGTCATTCTCAGAAATACAGAGGTATCGCAGGATTGGAGCGTATCATAAAGACATTTGTAAAGAAAGGCCATAACTTCCAAAGAAAGTACTTTTAATGTCTATAAAAATGAAAAACTTTAACCCTTGAAAGATAGCATTAGTATCCCAAATAAAAAAACCCTTCGATATTATCAAAGGATTTCTTTTGGATTACTACTTTCAACACTCAGCTTAACTCTTATCTCTTCATTTTAACCAATTTAGTGCTTGTGGCAGGAACACCATTTACTTTTATCTGCACCGTGTAAATGCCTGCTGGCAATTTCGCTGCTGTCAGGTTAACATGGAATCTGTTATTGCCAGCTATCAGAGTCGATGGCTGATACCGGTAGATCAATTTTCCATTCTGATCATACAACTCAATACGTATCTTTTTATTATCGCTTTCCCGACAGTAATAATCAATAGTGAAGTTTTCAGCAAACGGATTAGGATAAACCCTGGTGGCATTACTTCCTTCGTTCAAGCTACTCTGCTTTACAGCCATTTGACGTTCATACATAGCTGGTGTACTGCTTGCACCATTAACGGTGCTGAAAGCTGCGTCAGGCACAGGTTGCCTGCTAATGCCAGGACCGCTCCAGTATAGCTGCATCGTTTCCCCGCCATCTTTTTCAAAAAACGTTACAGAGATCGGATACTTACCGGCGGCTGCAACAGTAACAGTGCCGGTAGCTGACTGTGGCGCATGCAGGCCATCATTATTAACCGTGCTATTGCCGTTTACCGAATAAGGCATGTTGATGTATACTTTACTGCCATCATCGGAGATCGTTTCAAAAGTATAGGTACCTGCTGAAGGAAGGTTGATATAACCGTCCCATATAAACGCAAAATGATCATTCACACCGGCGGTTCTCACACCTATGTCAACATTGTTGGTGGTACCGGTTTTAACGGGAGTAAGTGCCGTATAATCAGGTAGCATATCAAAGTCGCCTTCATAATATTTATAATTCAATCCGCCGGTTGCAGGAGCCGCGCCAGAACTAAACGCCGCATCCGGTATCTGCTGGCGTGCAAACCCCGGTCCCGACCAGTAAACCTGCATACTTTCACCTCCATAATTTTCGAAGAACGTAATGGTTACCGGATACCATCCTGCCGATGGCACATTTACGGTTCCTGTAGCTGACTGAGCAGGATGGATGCCATCGTTATTCACCAAAGCACTCGCATTGAAATTATAAGGCGTGTTGAAATATAATTTGCTGCCATCGTCTGATACGGTCTCAAGAGTGTAATTGCCGGATGCTGGTATGTTGATATACCCCTGCCAGACAAAAGCAAATCCATCATTAATACCTGCTGGCCTTACGCTGATATCAACGTTGGAACTGGCACCCGTTTGAACAGGCGCTAATGCGTCAAAATCAGGGAGTGTATTGAATATGCCGTGGTAAAACTTGTATTTAAGACCGGTACCAGGCTGAGGCAATGCTTTAAAGGCAGCATCCGGTATCGGTTGTCTTGGAATACCTGGGCCGGACCAATAAACCTGCATAGACTCACCACCATAATTTTCGAAGAAAGTAATGGTAATGGGATAAATTCCGGCAGCGGCAATATTAACAGTGCCGGTTACCGACTGAGCCGCGTGGGTGCCATCATTATCTACCAATGCCGTTGCATTTACATTATAAGGCGTATTGAAATAAAGCTTGCTACCATCATCTGAAATAGTTTCAAAAGTGTAGTTGCCTGATGCAGGGATATTTATATAACCCTGCCATATAAACGCAAATCCATCATCGGTGCCGGCAGGCCTTACACTGATGTCCACATTCGCACTGGTACCGGTTTTTACAGGAGTCATAGCATTAAAGTCGGGAAGGGTGCTATAACTGCCCTGGTAAAATTTGTATGATAATCCACCAACTGTAACCGGCGTTAGATCGGCAGGATTTACATAGCCAAAAGTAAAGGGACTAAAAGCAGACAGCGGTTTAGAAAGTACGGTACCACTGGCTGCATTACCGGGAGTAAGCACCGATCCATGTTCTGATATCCAGTGACCGCCTATATAATGCGCTACCACAATTCCATCTGTAGCTGCAGCACCGCTAAGTGCTGCATTCAAAGTAAGTGCTACCTGTGCATCAGATCCGGAGATTTTTGTGATATCCCAATATTCGCTATGGTCAATTTCCTTCAACGGCGCTGATACATCCAGACTGGCATAAGCCGCTTTAAAATATTCGGCCTGATAAACAGACGCCATGTTCGAAGCAGGCACTACGCCACAGGAATCAAACATATATGCGGTAAGGGTTGAATTACCTTTTCCTGTGGGAAAGAAATAAAATTGATTGGAATTGGTAACCCTTCGCAAAGGTCCGTTCACATAACTTTTACCTGTGGTGCCTACCGTAATGGCATTGATGCCGGGATTAGATACTGTCAGTATATTCGTGGCGCTTGTGGTTAACGGTGCTCTTATCAGTTCGAGCTTCCCAACTTCCAGGGGACTTTGAAGTAACACACCATTGGGAAGATCGGGAGAACCAGGGAAACTGTATATGGAATGATCGATTCTTAAAGTAACCATATGACGTGCATTATCGATAGTGCCGCCCGTCATATTGATGTATTTTACAGATGCAAAACCTCCCGATGGCCCTGTGATGACATTAGAGTCATCCATCACAACGATAAACTTTGCAGAAGCGCTGGTTGAAGTACTGTTTGTAATGAAAGTGCCTCCTGTTTGAACCAGGTCGCCCTTTATATCCAATATGGAAGAACCGGTGGCATTATCATAATCCTGTAATGAAAAATTTCCTCCTGTCTGGCTGTAACTTTTGTTCACTAATAGTTTATAAGAAGTTGCCGGTGCAGTGGCCGTTGCTTTTGCAAGCGCTACTTTTGTAGTGGCGCCGCTAATATTTAAATACCCTCCAAAGAGATTACCCGCTTCCGTGGTTCCCAATTCTACCTGAACGCGGGAAGTAGCACTGGTGCCGGCAAGCAGGGTGAGTGTATAACTATTGGTATTTACTATGCTCAGGTTGCCACGTATTTTACTGCCATCCGGCAATGCAAGACTGGCATCGGCGGCAAGTGCGTATAGGTCAAGCACTACCGTTCCATAAGTAGGAATGCCATCCAAAAATTTCAACTGTCCTATATTACCGGTGATCTGTATGGTAGAAGCCGGCGCTCCTAAAAAGCCGGAGTAAGCAGGGGTTCGCAAGGAATCTTTTGCCCAGGTTGCAGCAGGAATTGCTGCGTTGAGATTATTATCCAGAACAAAGAAACTTGCATAAGAAAATTTAAGCGTAGCGGCAGTAGAGGATATGGTGCCGGTATTTTTTTTGAAGATGATTCTTCCACCGTTATTAGGAGTGATCTGAGGAGCTGCTACTGTTACCAGGGAACCGTCTTCAGCAGTAAATCGCGCCCCGTTACTGCTACCACTCAGGGAGACACCGCCTTCAAATATCCAGTCGCCATAGATAGTACCTATTGCATGATTAGCGCCACTAAAAACCACGTTAAAGGCAACATTTGCGCTGGTGCTGTCTTTCAGAGTACTGGCAGGCTCCACTCTCAGGCTGTTAAGAATCGTGAGGGTACTGCCTGTGGAAGTATACAGCGTTACCTTGTTTGTACCGAATGAGGTTCGCAGAGAATAGATGTTGACGGATACGTTAAGATTCACCAGTGCGTTACCACTAAAAATTACCGCATCGGTTAACACAGGACGCCCTGCTCCGCCAACGCCCCCCGGCGTAAAAGACCAGTTTATATTATCTGCCCAGTTACCCGCCTGAGGTCCAACCCAGTATTTGTCAGCCGCATGAACAAACATCTGTAGGAAAAAGCAGTATACCAGAATTAAAAAATTCTTTTTCATTTAATTTGATTTATTTAAACAGGCGAGAATAGAGCGTTATTACAAACTTCGGGGGATAGGACAATAACATTAAGCTTCGCGGTAAAAGTACCGGATTTAGAAATCAAATTGGCAGTAAACCAATTGAGGGAAGAGGGTAAATTTCAATTATAAGTGTAAACAACTATTTTCTCATAGCCCTTTTTTACTTTGAGTGCAGAGGCTGACCAAAAAGGCCTGAAGGGCCGCAATATCTCAGCGATGGGCAACGCCCATCGACAATAAGTAGTTGCAACAAAGGCCTGAAAGGCTGGCATACTTACCGTTAATAATCATCACTCGTTAGTATTCCGCCCCGCCAGGGCTTTGATGTCCGTGCCTGTAATCGATGGGCGTTGCCCATCGCTGAGATATTGCGGCCCTTCAGGCCTTTTTACTCAGCCCCGAAATATCGGCAGAGGTAAACGACTATTTTCTCATAGCCCTTTTTACTTTAGCACTATCAGACTGTGTTGACGCAGTATCTAAGGGAACAGGTGGCGGTATAACGGCATTGCCCATGGTATCGTTAGCAGAATCAGAAGTGGTTGTGGCATTCGTATCTGCACTGTTATTACAGGCTGATATTATTGCAAGGCAGGCGATTGCTATGAAGAGCTTTTTCATACCGGTTTTTTTAAGTGGAGTTAAACTGTTATAAAAGTATAAATAATTGTCTGAACCGTTGATGGAAATGACTCAGACAATTATTTCTTCCTGAAAAAGATCCTCACCGGCACACCTTTGAAATTAAAGTTTTCGCGCAGTTTGTTCTCCAGGTAATTTTTGTAAGGAGCTTTTATATCATCAGGGTAATTGGTGAAAAAAGCAAACGAAGGAACAAATGTTGGCAACTGCGTAATATACTTTATGGTTACGGCATTGCCACGAACTACCGGCGGATGATAAGATTCCACCGCTTTTTGCATCACTTCATTTAATTTGGATGTAGGTATCTTACGACTGCGGTTTTCAAATACTTCCAGTCCGGCTTCTATTGCTTTAAATATTCTCAGCTTATCTGTGACTGAAATAAAAATGATGGGAACGTCGGTAAATGGAGCGATCTTTTGGGTCAGCTCTTTTTCGTAATCACGGGAGGTGTTGGTACTTTTTTCCATCAGATCCCATTTGTTTACCAGTAGCACGATGCCTTTTCCTTTCTTAGCGGCAAGGCCAAAAATGCTAAGATCCTGAGCGGTGATTCCTTTGGCGGCATCCAGCATCACCAGGCAAACATCTGCTTCATCCATAGCTTTAATGGCACGGATAACGGAGTAGAACTCGAGGTCTTCACTAACTTTCGCTTTACGGCGAATACCCGCTGTATCAATCAAAATAAATTCTTTTTGAAAAAGATTATAGTGGGTTGAGGTGGTATCCCTGGTAGTTCCGGCTATATCGCTTACGATAGCACGTTCATTGCCCACAAGCGCATTAAGCAGTGAGGATTTTCCAACATTAGGCTGTCCCATAATGGCAAACTTGGGCAGTTGAGGCCCTAAGGTGTCCGCCATATTATCATCGGCAATCAGTTCCGCGATCGCATCCAGTATCTCACCGGTTCCGCTGCCGCTTATTGATGAAACAAAGAATATTTTTTCAAAACCAAGACTGTAAAATTCAGAGCCTTCCAACAAACGTTCGTGGTTGTCTACCTTGTTTACGGTTAAGAAAACGGGTTTGGCCGTTCTGCGTAAAAGGTCTGCCATTGACTGATCAAGGTCTGTGATACCGGTGGTAGTATCCACCATAAAGATCAGCGCATCGGCTTCTTCGATCGCTATCAAAACCTGCTTCTTTATTTCTTTTTCAAAAATATCATCGCTTTTCGGAACAAAGCCTCCTGTGTCAACCACGTTAAAGCTTTTACCAATCCATTCGGCCACACCGTACTGCCTGTCTCGCGTTACCCCGCTGATGTCATCAACGATGGCTTTGCGCTGTTCCAGTAACCTGTTAAAAAAAGTACTCTTTCCTACATTGGGCCTTCCAACTATTGCAACTGTAAATCCGGACATGTATTTTATTTTAATTATCTGCTTTTTGTTGTTAGATCTAGGTTTTTTTAGTAAGGGGCTTCATTCAAACAATTTTTAACCACAGAGGACGCAGAGGAGGAAACGCAGAGGGCGCGGAGGGTTCCTCTGCGCCCTCTGCGTTTCCTCCTCTGCGTCCTCTGTGGTTAAAAAACACTTATAAAGG
>CAXTDO010000364.1:0-6512 GCA_964242315.1 uncultured Flavihumibacter sp. | reverse complement strand
TGATAAACAATCAATATGTTATAATGTTTCTAATCCAGAATTCACGTTAACTTAATGACATTGCCCCTTCGGGGTTTTAACCTCACACCTCATACCTGTATTTACTTAACAATCATCCCGCTTAGTTTTTCCTGATTACTTGACCATTGCACGAAATAACGGCCGGTCGGCAAGCCGGATAACGAGAGCAAAGTATGAGAAGTACGGGCTTTAACAGTTGTAATCTTAAGAAGCCGCCCTACATAATCATATACCCTTATTTCCCCTACATCCCTTCTTGGATGCTCTACTGTTATACTTTGTTGAAAAGGATTGGGGTAAACTGTAATTTTAAATTCCTGGGAAAAATCACTGTATAATTTGATAGTGGAACCATACAAGGTAGTGTTATCTGCATAAACACACTTGAGCCTGTAAAATATAGAATCTGTTCTGTCATGTAGGTGAACGTACTGATAATTATTATTCTTAGTATTATTAAGAGCTTTAAGGTTTCCGGCTTCAATAAAATGGGTTCCGTCCAAACTGTATTCTATGCTGAATGAAGAAAATTCTGATTCATTAAATGTTTGCCACTTAATCAACGATTCGGTTTCAAATGTCATGGTACCGCTGAAAGTTGAAAAGCCACCTGGTGTTTTGTAAGGTATGCCATCGTTGTCAAGTAAGGGGCGGTTAGGATAAAACATAGGTGGATTAGTGTTACCCGCTGTGATCTTCCTGACTGAATCTGCCTGAATCGTTTGTGCCAGTGTGTAATTGCCGTTGTCCGGATCAACAAAAATAGCTTTTAGTCCAAGCGGATTTTTTCTTAAATCAATAAATATGCTGTTTTTATCCTGGCCTGTTAAAGATTGCCATTCCGATAAAGTAACTACATCCTGATCATTATTATTGTTAGGATTAACCATCCAGTTAAATTTAGTACCCCTTAAAAGGATAAAGGCATTATAATCACTTGAGATATTAGAGGAAGTTCCTCTGCCTCCGCTATTATTAGCCTGATACATATACACGGAATTATTATCGTTGACGTCGCAGATATAAATGTTATAATGCGCCTTTAAAAGACCTGCGACCTGCACCGTTGCTACCGCCTGATAAGGTGCATGCCATGTAGAATAATCATGAATTATAGTATTAGATATGTCAACATTTATATTGTTATTAATGGACCTTACACCATAAGCCGTCCATCCATTAGCGGCATTTTGATTTTGATCATTTCCGTTAGTTTTTATCAGTACGTTATTAATGGTAACCTGGGGATTTACATTTGCCTTACCAAATATCAGTATAGCAGATTGATTGGTATTCCTGAATACAGAATTTCTGATATTTAATTTGGTTCCACCTCCGTACCAACCTGTAGGGTAACCTTCAACATAACAATTAGAAACATCTATCGAATCGGTATCATTGGCACTCAGGCCATTTATGGCGGCCGTAGTGTCAGCAAATGCATAAACATTATTCATCACCAGCGATTTATGATTTATGCTCCCATTGGTATGGGTATACACAGGATTTCTGGCGCTTAAAAAAATGGTATTGGTAATTTTATTATTACCATCAGTCCCTTCGGCATTGTAAAAAACTGCTGCAATCCCATCTGCTAATCCTTTTGGCCCTGGCAGGAAAAGGCAACTATCTATAGTTCCACTTTTGATAACGGTGTGATGTGTTCCACCTCCCTGAAATATACTATTCCTGATCAATGAATTTTTTCCGGCTGAAAGCATTCCATAGCCATTTCCGGATGTTTGCAGAAATAAATTTTGGTAAGTGGCATTGTCAGTATTGAAACCATTAATGTTGTAGTTCCGGCTTGTTACTTCGTATCTGAATTTATTTTTTCCCGGCGCTCCTTCTGTAGGATGTATATAAACCGTGATAGGATTAGTAGTTACATTAGGTATATAGTATGATGCAGGAGATGCGTTACATTGCTCAATATTAGCAACAAGTGTCAGATATTTTACAGCAGATACAGGACGTGCTTTTTCTAAAACCGTATCTATTTCTGCAACCATGATATAATTATAAGCAGGTGCGCTTAAATCTACCGAATGACTTAACAGGCGCTGGTACACACTGTTGTAAGCTGCCGTTACTTCCCAGTCCTTAATAACATCCATTCCTGTTATTTTTGCTAACTTTTTTGGATTGTTCAAACCAAAACTGGTTACACCGGAGTTATTATTAATAGGATCATATTGTTCCCTGAATAAGCTATTTTCATCCAGGTTTAAAGAGGTAGAAGATCCACCTGTTGCAGCATTTGATATGAGGGTTTCTATACTGCTGATTTTTAATTTTGGAGTAATGGCAGAACGCCCGTCATTGGAATCTGAACCCCGGTTTGATACAAAAAAATTAAGACCGTCGGATGATGGCAGGGTATCAGTATTGTTTAAAAAGATATATGTATTGATATTATCATGAAAAAAATCTTTATTGGAATATGAACGGAATATGAAGGAATTGAACAGAAATATAAGAAGAATACACCGAAAAGATCGATTCATAAAGTAAAGATATTGGTTAAAGATATTAAGTTAAAGCAACTATCACGTTTAAAAGTTAATTCAACTAATATAAAATACTGCTGTTAAACCATATTTTTTATAAAAGTGAATGCTTAATAAACTGATATGTTAAATTGTTTTTATATTAATATGTTCTGCTTAATAAAAAAGGCTCCTGATTTATAAAGCAAATCAGAAGCCTTGTGATAATTAATACCGGATATTCATCAGATAATCATTGCTAAAGCCCTTCTACTCCTTCACAAAACTGCTTGTCTCTTTCATATTTCCGCTCTTTTGAACCTGTATCGTATAAACACCTTTTTGCAGATTCGCCGTGTTAACGACACCTTTCCACGAAAAGTCGGATTTAAGAACCGTTTGTTTTTTCACCAGCCTGCCTTCAAGACTATGAATGGAGATTTCAAGTTTTCCATAAACAGCTCCCTGAACCATCAGGTTAAGCACATCTGCTACCGGGTTGGGGAATTTTGTTAGTACAATTAACGGAGTGTTATTGTTGATAGTAATAATTTCGGAATAAGTGAAAGCGCCATTCTTATCTACATTTTTCAGGCGGTAATAACTCAGGCCGCCAGGGGCTTTTTCATCAGTATAAGTGTAGGTTTTGTTGCCGGCAGGAAAGCTTCCTATGATATTAAAATTAATGCCGTCTGTGCTTCTGAATATTTCAAAACGGTCTAAGTTAGTTTCGCTTGAGGTAGCCCAGGTTAAGTTGTTCCATTTACCACTTATCTTTCCTTTAAAATAGCTGATGCCAACAGGTAAGATTGATGTAACAACTACATTCACCTCGTCTGTTTTAACTACGCCAAATTCATCGGTTACTTTTAACTGAAAGGTATAACTACCTATCTGAAGATCGGTAAGGTTTGAAACGGGGAAATTGGGTTTTTGAATGGTAAAGGCTGCAGGACCTGCTGTTTTTGTCCACTCATATTTAACGATTATGTCGTTCGGATCTCTTGAAGCCGATCCATTTAAAACAGTGGTTGACAATGGCATTGCAAGTGTAATGTCGCTGCCTGCATTTGCTATAGGGTCCTGGTTGTTTGCTTTTGTGTTTAGCCTGGTAGTTGCGGCCATCCATTCCCACATATTCGGGTATTCATGATCGTGAAGGGTATCCAATGCCCAAAGCCAGCTTTGACCATGACCACCCACAGGATAGTAAGTTGCAAGAGCGGGCATATCGGGTGAACAGGCATTTACTCCGTCTACACCTGTTTTAGCAATCTGAACAGGTACGGCATCATCGTCAACAGAATGGTGCGCCCATACCCCTACCTGGCCCGCTGCAATATTACAGATATCAAAATTTAAGTATCCGGGTGAACCTGCAACAGGGATAATGCCGGCAATTTTTCTTGCATTGGCAACGGAGGAAGCAGGATACCTCCAGGCTCCGCCGCCACCTAAGCTATATCCTGTTAAAAAGATTTTATTAACGTCTACATTTAAATTTTTCACGGCATAGTTTATCATGGAGTCCACATGAAATTCCATCCAGTCAGGATATATCGGATCCATTTGAGGCAGCAGCGCAATAAATGCTGTTTGTTTGCCACCAAAATTAAATTTTAAAGTGGCATGTTGCTGATTGAGCATCTCACCTAAACTACGTACTAATACTAAATCAAGGTCTGTAGTTCCGTTACCTTTTTCTCCATCACCGTGCATGTTTATCACCAATGGATATTTATAGGTACCGGTTGCATCGTACCCTTCGGGTAAAAATTCATAAAACCCTACAGCACGGCCGGGTTCAACAGGCCTTCGAATTAATTGCGCCGAAGCAAACGCAGGCAATAGCAGTAAAAGATAGAGTAGATATTTATTCATAAAAAGGGGTTTACAAAAAGATAAGCGATTGATAACCGGGTTGAAGAAATCAATACATCAATATAAAAAGGTAACAGTATAAAGGATGCCGGCTTTAGCTAGGATGGGAAACTAACGCATACCAGAAAGGCATGCATTGAACAAAAGTAATATTTATAAAATAAATTATATGGAATAATTTAAGCTCTGTAGTGCGATGGCATCAAGTTAAGGAACATCTTAAAACATTGCTCCATAAAGAGGCCCTATTGTCTTTTAATTTCTTCCTCTTCTTATTCCGCCGCCATTCAGTCCCGGCGGCATGCCTCCCTGCATCCCACGGTTCCTGAACATGCCCGGCATCTTTTGTTTCTGTCCGGCGAATTTTCTTAAGTTGTAGGTTAACGTTAGCATGGCATAACGTGTTAACACATTCGTTCTTGTATCAAGGATAGTATTGGCAGTAACTGTTCTGGTAACACTTACATTCTGGTTCAGCAAATCAAAAACAGACAAACGCAGTTCACCTTGTTTATTCTTAAATACCTGCCTGGCAAAACTTGGATTGAGTAACGGTATGCTTGCATTATAGCCCGATGCACGGTTGCCGTTATAAATATAATCAAAATCAGCAGCTACAATCCAGCCGTTTTTTGTATAGTAAGTGATCTCGGTTGATAATACCTGCGTGTAATAATTTAAATTCTGCTTTGGCTGGAGTGAGTTACGTGCGATATTATATGTAGTAGTAGAACTGAAGTTCATATCAAAATTCTCTTTCAGGTTAGTGGTCCATGAAACCGTTTCACCCAATGATGTATTCCTGGTATAATCGCTTACTAGGTTTACCAATGTCTGGCTTTGATTGTATCCTATATTGGTAGTAAAGTTAAGATTAGACTTGGGCTTTTTTAACGGGAACCCATAGTTGAAATAACCACTTGCCGCATAAGTACCATTAAGATTCACAGGCGCGGTAAGCGTTGAGCCATTTTTATTAGGCGGAGAAGGCAGATAAGTTATGGAGTTTTGAATGTCATTACTGATCATACTTACATTAACGGTGGCAAAGATCACCCGCTGCGTAACCGTATTGAAGTTGGTATACAGCATCCGTAGCGACTGTGTAAACTGCTGCTTCAGATTGGGATTACCCTGGAAAAAATTTATAGAGTCGGTAGTGGTTATAACCGGCTGTAATTGCGTTACACCAGGCTGGCTTGTACGTCCGGAATAATTAAACCGCAGATTTTTTGTTTTTGAAAAATTATATTGAAAATTAACAGTGGGCGTCAGGTTTACATATTGCTGCGATATATCGTACTTCTTTGTATAATTTATGCTGTTTACCTTACCCGACTGAATACCTGATCCTATGTTGAAATTGTATTTGGCATTTTGTATCCGGTAGTTTACAGTGAACCTGTTTGAATAATAGGTATTTTGAAAAGCATTGCTGTACGTGCTGTCAAACCTATCGTAGCCTTTTACACCATCATAATTGTAAATGTACCTGTCGGAAGTGTTTTTACTGAACGAATAATTATAATTGAATTCCAGTATTTTGTTTTTGCCCACCGGTTCTGTGTATGATATGGTAGGACTGAAACTGGTTCCATTGGAAGAACTGAGTATGTGCTGGTTGATGGTATCGATATAAGTGGGATAAGTATTTACCGAAAAGTTGGTTCCGTCGCCATTATTGCTGTTACTGGAAAAATTCATATCCGCTGAAAAGGTCCTGAACCTTTTCTTAAATTTATGCCTGAACAAAAGACTGTATTGCCCGCTCTGGCCGCTGTTCTCCTGCCCGCTGTTGGAAGCGGTTGTATAAATAGGCGTAGCCGATTTTCCACCGGTATAAACATTTGTTCTCGATGATGAAGAATTAGTAGATTGGAAACTTATATTCGGACGAAAGATCAACGAGTTGCTGGAATCTGATTGTTGCTCAAGATTTAAGTTGAACCGGTAGTTTTCGTTGTTGCGGATAGATGATTGATCCTGGTTGCTGAAAGTAGAGGAATCTTTAGATAAAAGATTTTGTTGGGAACTTAGCTGGTCATTGGAAACATGCTGGTTGTTATAAAAATAGCTTCCATAAAATTGGGTCTTCTTACCAAATTGATCACGGTAATTCCG
>CAXTDO010000363.1:0-6520 GCA_964242315.1 uncultured Flavihumibacter sp. | reverse complement strand
GCTCAATACCAGTTACATAAAAACATCCGTGCAGATTATGTGTACAATACCACCGAAGAATACATTGCTAACGTAAAAGCTAATTGCGACGGCAACTATGTAAAACTAACGGTTGCTGGGGATGGCAAGAAATATACGGTGAGCATACCGGCAACAAAACAGGAGAGGACGTTTGAAACGAAATTAAGTAAGTCTTTGTAACAACACCATTTCAAATCCAATCATTTTATGGGCGAGTAATCCGTAGGCATCATAAATACCGATTCCACATTGGTAGTAAGCGAACCACCGCCTTTTACTTCAGAAGCGTTTTTCGCTGCAACCCACACCGGATCATCCCGGAAAGCTTTCCATGATGCATCACCGGTTGTTTTGTCCTTATGAGCAATTAAATAAATAAGTTTATTACTCTTGCTTCCGTCAGCGCTATCCATTGGTTGAAAGTAGGCAATATTTGTAATGCCATGCTTCTGGAAAAGTTTTAATGTATGGCTGCGGAAACGGTCGTGTAAATTTTGCAGGTTACCTGCGGAAGCAGTGTAGGTGCGTAATTCAAATGTGCGGGGTTGAGAACTGGCTGCAATTTTTAACGCCGGCGAGTAATCCGTGCCTAACAGAAAGGTACTTACAACTTTCATTACGATTTTACCGTTAACTTCCGATGCCTTTGCTACCGCCTGCCATTCAGGGTCGGCGCCAAAGGCTTTCCATGAAGCCTCCCGGGCCTCACGGCTGGGATACGATAACAGATACACTAACTTGTTTTCAGTATTTTCTATGGGAACCCAGTAGCCGACATTTGTCATGCCGTGTTTTGCAAAAATGCGCATGGTATTATTTCTGAACCGGGCATTGAGGTCTTCCAGTTTGCCTGGCGCTGCATAATAAACGCGCATTTCATACACAGGTTGAGGTTGCAATTTGGTTTCAGGAGCAGATGTACTCATTGCAGGCGATTTTGCAGCGGTTTTTCTAGAAGAAGTACAACCAATTACAAGAACGATTGCTGACAGCAAAACAGCAAATAATCTGATCATATAGACAAGTTTACAATTAATAATTTCTAAAACATTATGAGCCCTTTAAAAGATCTATGTGCAAAGAAAGACATTTCCGGATAATAAAATTAAAAGAAGTGAGATGGGTACAACTTTTTCCGAAGGCGTCAACTTTCGGAGACTTCTAAGGTCTCCGTCTGCATGATTACTTCTTATAAATCTTTCCTTCCTTCATAATAAAATCAATCGTGCCGAGCACTTTAATATCCTGAAGCGGGTCTCCGTTTACGGCAATGATATCGGCTATTTTATTGACGGTGATCGTTCCTCTTTCCTGTGTAATGCCAAGCAAGTCGGCAGCATTTGCGGTGGCAGCTTTAATAGCTTCCATTGCAGGCATTCCGGCTTCCGTCATGTATTGAAATTCGATGTAGTTTTTACCGTGGGCATATACGCCTGCGTCTGTACCAAATGCTATCTTAACGCCGGCTTTGTATGCCTTTGCAAAAGTTTGCTGTATATGCGGACCCACTTCCAAAGCCTTAACGGTAATGACAGGAGGAAAGTAACCGGGAATTTTTGCAGAATCCGCCACCGACTTTCCGGCGATGATAGTAGGTACCAGATAAGTGCCGTACTTTTTGGCCAGCGCCATATCTTCATCATCCATAAAAGTGCCGTGTTCGATAGAAGTAACACCACCAAGGATTGCTCTTTTTATACCCTCAGCCCCATGAGCATGACATGCCACTTTCATCCCGTAATCTTTTGCTGTTTCCACTACGGCTTTTATTTCATCAACGGTAAACTGCGCACCGGAACCATCCTTGCTCAGGTCGAGCACTCCTCCGGTGGAAGCTATCTTGATAAGGTCGGCGCCTTTTTTAAACTGGGCACGAACGGCTTTCATCAGTTCATCTTTACCATCTGCAACGCCTTCTGCCGGACCCGGAGTTTCCCGCATCGCATCATCACGGATGCCTACAGATGGATCCATATGTCCGCCTGTTGCGGAAATTGCCCTTCCTGCGGTAAGAATATTAGGCCCCTCCACAAGGCCCTTGTCGATCGCATTACGTAAAGAAATGTTTACACCGGTTCCTCCGCAATCACGCACTGTAGTAAATCCGGCCATCAGTGTTCTTTTGGCATACATAGCACCATAATAGGCTACTTCAGGATCGGGCCTTGTAAAGCCTTCAATCAACGTTGTTTTGCTGAACTGACTTTCCAGGTGAACATGGCAGTCTATCAAACCCGGCAATACGGTTTTGTTTTGCAAGTCTATCACATTATCTGCCTGGCCGCCTTTTATGTATCCTTTTTCAATGGCTGTAATTTTATTTCCTTCTACCACTATCGTTATTGCAGACTGCATTGTGTTGGAGGTGCCGTTTATCAATCGTCCGCATTGTATATAAGTTTTTTGTGCACTTGAATGGCAGGAAATAAGCATGATAAAAGCGTAGAAGAAATATTGTTTTGTCATAAGTAGCAGTAGTTAAGTATGAAGTTACGCATTGAATTGTAGTGGCTGACTTTATAACCCGTTTTTTTAACCTCGGCTCTTCCTCCGTGGTTAAAAAAACGGGTTAACAGGGTTTTCTATCTACTATTATCAGATAGCCACGATTAATTTCAAAAGTAATATTATCTTCAAAATGTTTTAGGTACTTATCCTGAGTACCTGCAACTACATTTAATTTTCAAAACATGAATCGTCTTTCATTTTATTTTTTAGTTGCCTTAACCATGCATTTCAACCTTACTGTTTTTCCACAGCAGGGCAACTCCGGCACTTTAACAACTGCGGATTACCAGCGTGCGGAAAAATTTATGGGTTATAATACCAATCAACTTGTTGACCGCGCTGCTGTGCGGCCACACTGGCTTCCGGGAGAACGTTTCGGGTACCGCATTTTAACTGCCCAGGGAAGTGAATTCATTTTGGTTGATCCCGCACATGGAACACGTGTACCGGCTTTTGACCATGCAAAGCTGGCAGCAGCATTGTCGGCGGCTACCGGCGGCACATTTGAAGCCATGCGCCTTCCTTTTTTAACATTTAGTTTTTCCGACGATGGAAATTCTATTTTAATGGCTGTAGCCAGAAAAAATTACAAATGTAACATCCGGTCCTACAGTTGTGCGCTGGATAATACCCCGTCGAAAGACGGCGGAGCAGGTGCAGGAAGAGGGGAAGAAACTCTTTCGCCGGATGAAAAACGCGCTGTATTTATCCGTGATTATAATTTATGGGTTCGTGACGTTGCTACCGGTAAGGAAACACAGTTAACTACCGACGGAATAAAGGATTTTGGTTATGCTACAGATAATGCAGGCTGGACAAAAAGCGATCGCCCGGTAGTAACCTGGTCAGCAGATTCTAAAAAAGTTGCCACTTACCAGCAGGATCAACGCAATGTGAGCGATATGTACCTGGTTTCAACAAATGTTGGCAAACCTACATTGCAATCATGGAAATATCCGCTTCCAGGCGATAAAGACATCATAACCATTCAACGTGTCATCATTGAAGTTGATAACCCGAAAGTGATCCGGCTGAAACTTCCACCCGACCCGCACCGGGGAACACTATGCGATGATATTTCATGCGATGGAAGTAATTTTGGTGATGTGGAATGGAATAAAGATGCCACTCAGTTAGCATTTGTTTCCACCTCGCGCGACCATAAGCAGGAAAAGTTTTATATAGCAGATGCTGCAACCGGAACCATACGTGAAGTATTCGGGGAAACCGCACCAACGCAGTTTGAATCCGGCCAGGGAAGAACCAGCAACTGGCGTTATTTGTCTGAATCCAATGAGATCATCTGGTTCTCTGAACGTGACAACTGGGGGCATCTTTACCTGTATGATGCTTTAACGGGTAAACTAAAAAATCAAATTACAAAAGGTGACTGGGCAATTTCAGAATTGCTGAAAGTGGATGAGAAAAACCGCATGCTTTACTTTCTTGCAGGCGGACGTGAGCCCGGACGCAATCCTTATTTCAATCATTTATACCGGGTGAAGTTTGATGGGAAAAATCTTGCCTTACTTTCTCCGGAAGATGGAAATCATCAGATCATCTTATCTCCATCAGGCAAATATTTCATCGACAGTTACTCAAAACAGGATGTTCCGCCGGTAACGGTGTTACGTAGCGCTGAAGGTAAGCTTGTGTCTACTCTGGAGAAGACGGATATCTCCCGGCTTACCGCTACAGGATGGAAACCGCCAACGCCCATAATAGTAAAAGCACGCGATGGGCAGCTTGACCTGTATGGCCTGATGTTCACTCCTACAAACCTTGATGCTCAAAAAAAATATCCTGTTGTAAATTATATTTATCCGGGTCCACAGGGTGGAAGCATCGGAAGCTGGTCTTTTGCCGCTGCTAACGGTGATAATCAGGCGCTTTCAGAATTGGGATTCATAGTGATAGCCATTGAAGGTACCTGTAATCCATCGCGCTCCAAATCTTTTCACGACCTGTGTTATGGTAATATGGCTGATAACACACTGCCGGATCAAATCTCAGGCATTCAGCAACTGGCAAAAAAATATTCTTATATCGATACAAGCCGTGTGGGAATATGGGGGCATTCTGGTGGTGGTTTTGCAACTGCTGCGGCGATGTTTCGCTTTCCTGATTTTTATAAGGTGGGCATATCAGAATCTGGCAATCATGATAACCGCAATTACGAAGATGACTGGGGTGAAAGGTATATCGGCCTGCTGACACAACAGGCTGATGGCAAATCAAACTATGAAGCCCAGGCAAATCAGCTATATGCAAAAAACCTTAAAGGTAAACTGATGATTGCCTTTGGTAATATGGACGACAATGTTCCGCCCTACAACTCACTGCTTGTTGTAGAAGCGTTGGAAAAAGCCAACAAAGATTATGACCTGGTGGTGTTTCCAAACAGCAGGCACGGCTATGGCCAATACACCCTATATATGACCAGGCGCAGATGGGATTACTTTGTAAGACACCTTCAGGGAGCTACGCCGCCAAAAGAATATGAATTGAAACCTTCGTTTGATGCGAGGTGACAGGTGCAAACCTCGATGGAAAACCTCGATGGAAAACCTATAAGGTTTGAAGGCAACGTCTTATAAATTTCTTAGGCAAACCTTACAGGTTTAAATTCAGCATCTAACCTACCCGGTAACCCCGGTTATCAAAGTTTGAGGCTAAGTAATTCGCAGCGTCTGCATTTAAACCTATTAGGTTTGCCTAAAAACTTTATAACATTTCGCATTCAAACCTAATAGGTTTGCGCAGGTTCAAACCTGATAGGTTTTCTTACTTCCATCATTTGACTTCCTTATCAAAAGCTCCGGTTAAAATTTGCCCGTTGCGTTTTACCTGCACCCAGATACGGTATAAACCCGGAGATGGAAAAGAATAGGGGAACTCAATCATGTTGCCATGATCCATGTTCATCGTTGAAGATGCACTGGCTGTCATATTCATTTGACGCATCAGCAAGTCTTCCCGCGCAGGTTCATCCAGTGCTGATATAAATTTCATGTAGGTATCAATGCTATCCCTGAAATGTTTAGGATCAGGATATTTATAAAGCCCTTGCGGATCGGCAATCCTTTTTAACATATTTGTTTCTGCCGCCATAGAAAAAGTTCCTACAGGATGCAGATGTATATAAACATTTCCGTCATTTCGTATGATTGCGGCATGCGCAGGCATGCCAAGGTAGGGCTCCAGCACCGCCATTTTATTATCCGGAGTTAATACTGAAAACTTCAATTGATATAATTTTCCCGGTTCAAATGGTTCGTCTGTCATTCCTTCCCATACCATGGTAGAACCGTCTTTCAGCTTTGCGCCGGTGCCCGGTTTACCGCATGATATGATGTCTTCCCTTCGGGCTACCTGAGTATTGTTCGATTGCTGATTAACGGGAGGTGCAAAAGCATAACCATCGTCCTTATCAAGAATATAAATGTTGCCCGTAAGATTATCAGGAATGTTCACCGTGTCTTTGATGGTTTCAGCAAATCCGGTGGTATAAACTATATCGGCGAAAAGCAGGTATTGTCCTTTTGGAATGGCCGGCAATATGGTTCTGTAATGAGCGCTGTCTATCCTAACGGGATGAAGGTGCGCCAATGCATCCATGGCAGGAAATCGAACAATAAACATATGCATCAACTTGCCATGATCCGGTACAACAAACGAAAAGCCGGATCTGCGTTTTGATGTGGTATCTAAAGAAAGTATCAATTCGTTGGCGCCATTAACTGCTTTAATATTCGAAGTGGCTTGCAAAGGCCGGAACATAAACTTATTATAATCGGCGATCCAGCTTTGCCACCAGGCATTGCCGGCAAATGCAATAAGAGAGGTAAGCAACATAGCTGTAATTATACCGATACGCCTGAACTTCTTTCTCTTTAATGGCAACTCTTCACCTGCTTTTGTAAGAGCATCGCTTACACTGGAACCTATTACGGTAACCATCAATAAAGATAGAAACAGTCCGAGAATTGAA
>CAXTDO010000362.1:5770-6522 GCA_964242315.1 uncultured Flavihumibacter sp. | reverse complement strand
GAGTAACGAGTTAGTGTCAAATGGAACAGTCGGTGAAATATGTATCGGTGGAGCAGGAATAGCAAGAGGATATTTAAACAGACCTGAACTTACATCAGTAAAGTTTATAGTGTGCTCCTTTGATAAAATGATCGGGGAAAGAATTTATAAGACTGGTGATTTTGGAAAATGGTTACCGGATGGAAACATCGAATATATCGGAAGGAAAGACGATCAGGTTAAAATACGTGGTTATCGGGTAGAATTAGGCGAGGTGGAAAGTGCGGTAAACACTTTTAAGGATGTAAAATCTAATTGCGTTATAGTAAAGAAAAGTAAGGATTTAGATAAAAACATTATATGTTTTTATTCATTAAACAGGGAGATTTTAAAGGCAAAGGAAATGGATTTATATGAAGCCCATGTGGCTAATTGGAATGGGTTATATGAAAAAGAATATGAACCAAAACAAAGTGCGGCGAATACAGATCCGGAGTTTAACTTAAGAGGTTGGTCAGATAGTTTTACGGGAAAAGCGATTCCTAAAGAACAGATGCAACAATGGTTGAGTGATATAACGGAAGTAATTTTGTCGGAGCAACCCCAAAATGTGCTGGAGATAGGATGCGGAATGGGACTTATTTACTTTCAACTTGCAGGAAAAGTCAAAAAATATATCGGAACAGACTTTTCAAGATATGCCATTGACGAACTTAGTTACATAATAAGCCAAGGGAAAAGAAATTACGGTAATACAGAACTTAAAGTAGCAG
>CAXTDO010000362.1:0-5760 GCA_964242315.1 uncultured Flavihumibacter sp. | reverse complement strand
GGCTCATGAAGTACGGCTGGAGAAAAATGAACAAATTGATACTATTATTCTAAACTCAATTATTCAGTACTTTCCCGGAGCAGGGTATCTAAATGATGTAATTGAAAAAAGTATCCTTTTTTTGAAAGGCAGGGGAAGAATAATCATAGGTGATGTTAGAGATAACCGGTTACTCAAATCATTTCATATTCGTAAGCATATAGAAAGCTTTAATGAAGTTACATCGGTTAAGGAATTTGCCTGGCATATGGACCAGGAGGTGTCAAGGGACCAGGAGTTATGTCTTTCCCCCGATTATTTTTATGGTCTGCAATCTAAATATCCTGAGATAAGCCATGTTGATATTCAATGGAAACAGGGGAGCTATATTAACGAATTAACATTGTACCGTTACACTGTTATTATAAATATAGGCTATGAAAAAAACTACATAACACCGGATTGGCAAATTTGGAGTAAAATAAACAAGCATGAAATTATAGCACGGTTAGACGAAGGCACAACGATTGCATTTCAAGGTGTTCCTAATCCACGTTTAAATAAAGAAATTCTTTTTGAGGAAATACTAAACGATAAATCTGTTAATACGGTACGCGAACTTAAAAAATGCCTGGCGAATGAAAACGAGGAATGCAATGATGTAAACGACATTATCAGCGCAGCAAAATCAAAAGGGTTTAAGTGTAGATTATTATTAGATAAAGATCCCTTAAAAATAAACCTTTTATTACAACCAGGTATTTGTAATGATTATATTGTACAGCCTTATAAAACAATTTCAAATACCATAGATAATAGTAACATCCCTTTATTAATTGATATTTATAACCTGTTTAAAAAGGAAATTTATCAATATTTATCAAACAGGTTGCCTGATTACATGGTGCCATCGGCTTTCATTGCCGTTTCCGATTTACCGTTAACGAGTAATGGCAAAGTGGATCGTCTTTTTTTAAGCCAAATAGAAGATAGAAAAATTAAAAAGGTTCCCGGCTTTCAAGAACCTTCAACTCAAACAGAAAAAACACTTGCCAAAATATGGATGGAACTATTATCAATTGAGCAGGTCAGTATTTATGATGACTTTTTTGAACTAGGTGGCAACTCTCTCCAGGCATTCAGAATGTTTTCAAAAATCAAAAAGGCATTTGCAAAGAATCTTCCTTTGGGGTTGGTGCTGCACGCTTCTACAATCGAGAAGCTGGCTGCTATTTTACTAAAAAATTACAAAGACGAAACCGGGTGGTCGTCCCTGGTTCCGATTCAACCGCATGGATCAAGACCACCAATATTTTGTGTACATGGAGGGTTTGGCCATGTTCTTTTTTATCGGGATTTAGCTACCAGTTTAGGGCCTGATCAACCTTTGTATGGGTTACAGTTAAAAGGGCTAAATGGCATAGACAAACCTTATTATAAATTAGAAGATATGGCAACCCACTACCTAAATGAAATACGTTCTGTTCAGCCTAGAGGACCTTACTATGTAGGAGGATATTGTTATGGAGCTATTGTAGCCTTCGAGATGGCGCAACAGCTTATCGAGCAGAATGAGGAAGTAGCTTTATTAGCCAACTTTAATGGCGTTTCACCTAGTTATCTCTTCCCGGAAAACTTTAAGAATGAGAAGAATGTAGTTAATGCTTCCACGGAAATCAATGCGCAAGTTCCAAATACAATATTTAATAAGATTTCTAAGCGCATAAAGAATTATTCCCAGTTAAGTACAAAGGAAAAACTACTTTACCCGTTAAGACAAGTAAAACACAATTTAGTATACTTGCACATTAAGCTCGATTATGTTCGCAAGATTGGGTTACCTAAAGTTGTTTCCAGATATTACCAGGCAACAGGACGAACCATGCCGGAAAATATGCTGAAGTTTTACCTCATGGATGCAATGGTAAAAAGCCAAAGCCGGTATCTGGCTAAGAAATATCCGGGGGAGATGCTAATTTTGCGATCGCCCGAATTATTTAAAGATCCTCACCTTGGGTGGTCAGATCTGGTATCAGGAGGTATCAAGACTTTTGATATTCCTGGTTATCATCCTAATCGCACGCATATTTTTCGTGAACCACATGTTCATTTTGTGGCCATGGAACTGAATAACCACCTTGGAAAAGGAATTAATAAATAGTGTTAAGTAAAAATTCACCTGACGCGTTTACAATTAGTCATCAGCTATCAGGAGGTAACATATAATTACCTAATTTATACTTATCGGTTTATTCATTCAAGCACACTTCAATGAAAAGTCTTTTTCTGCGAATCTTCCGTTTAAGACCTGAACCCGGAGTGTTGCTAGGTATTTTTCAACTTTTAAATAAGGCGCCAATATTCTGATCTTTTATTTGCTCTGTAAATATTTCTTTTGCCTCTTTCCTGAGCGCTATCACCATCCATGTTTGTGCAATGCAGATATCCTGATAAGTATACACATAATTGTAAGGCATGTTAAGAAAAACGGTATTGCCATTATAGGTTGCTCCCCTGCCCAGGTATTCAACCCATTTTTCTATTCTCGATTTATTGTGAAAGGCATTAATGCTTACGCCATAGCCTAATTTTCCTACCCTGTCTTTCCAGGAAAAATCTCCTTCAATACCCTGTTCATCTCTTAAACCCACGGATATAAAAAAGTCAGACTTATCATTGCCACCGCTGGCCGATAAGTTGTGGTTTTGCATCGCACCATTTTGTGAAATAACTTTCCACCAGTCCGTATTAGGATATTTCAACGGATCTATCATCCCCAGCGCCATCCATTGATCAATCGTTCCATTTTTATACAGGTAATTTGAAGCAAGCGTATTCACGGCCGCCCTGCGTTGTTCCAACGTAAGTGACCTCGGATAATCGGCAAGGAACTTGAAATCTTTTGTAGGAACCGTTACTGTTCCGTTGCTGGTGAAAGCGATAGTGGTTTTGTTCATCCCCTTTCCTGATTTTGTAGTGACCAGGATTACTCCATTCGCTGCTCTTGATCCATATACGGATGCAGAAGTGGCATCTTTCAGCACGGAGATGGTTTCTATGTTGTTAATGTTAATACGATTGATATCTACATCCGGCATGCCATCCACCACAATCAACGGACCTGCATTGTTACGTCTTACTGAATGTTACTACAAAATTTTGAAAATAATTTCCAATCCTGTAAATCCTGCTTCTAATTATCCGGCCCACTCACTTCTTTCAATTCTTCTTCAGTTTTTTTAAATTCCAGCCTTCCAAATTTATACAGGAAACTTATGCCAAAGGAACGGAATGGAATACGCTTCAGACTGGTAAGGTTAAAGTTTGGCCCTGATACTTCAATGAGTTGATTTACATACTTGTTAAAGGGATTGGTAGTAGTGAATCCAAAGCTTCCCTTTTTTTTGAGAACCATTTTTCTAAAGGCAAAATTGTATGTGGTAAAAGCGGGCATCTTACCCTGCACTTCATTATGAGCGGAACTGAAGTTGCCAAAAAACTCGGCGGTGAGGTCGTGTGTTACCTGGTAAGTAGCGTTCAGGTTGAGCCGGTAGTTAAAGCTGGTGATGGAGCTACCGGTTACGAACCTGTTGAAGATAGTTCGGTGAAAAGCGGAGACATTACTTCGTAGGTTCAGCTTCGATGTTACGGGCATCGATCCGTAAAGATTTATTCCAATGTTCTTCTCAAGCCCTATATTTTCGGAAGTACTCACGGAGACATTTTTATACAAAGAATCTCCCACAAGGAACTCGGGATAATAAACGATGTAAGGCTGGATGTCATGGTTGTTTCTTCTGTAAAACAATGAGGCGTTTACAGAGCCACCGTTTTCAAGTGATGTGCTGTAGCCGGTTTCAATGTTATCACTTATTTCGGGTGTTAAATCGGGGTTGCCTGTTAATATATTTTTAGGATCTATTGCATTTACGTAAGGATTCAGATCGCGATAGCCCGGCCTTTGAATTCTTCTGTTATAACTTAACTTTATCAACTGCCTGTCATCCAGCTTGTGAGATAAAAACAACGATGGCACAAACGAATTATAACCAGGGATGTTTACTTTACCAACCGAGGAGTAATCTGCGTTTGTTACGGTATGTTCGAACCTTCCCCCGGCCTTGATGTCAATAAAATTAAGAACAGGAAAGACAATGGAAGCATAGAGCGCATATACATCCCTGGTATACTTCAAAGCATTGGACTGACGGGAGTCGTAAGCATATACTTTTGAAGCAGGATTAAGCGAATACACATCCGAATGGCTGTTGAATGACCTGCGTACCGATCTGCCACCAAGTTCCAGGCTCACTTTATCCGACACCGGCTGCGTGTAATCTACCTGGATGTTTCTTTCATACTCCTTACCGGGATTGGTGGTTGTTAGTCCTGAAAATACAGAGTCATTAGCCGTAAAATACTGGTACTGGCTGTAATCATTATAATTTCTGCTGGTACTGGAGTTGTATTGTACCGTTAGCTCCTGATCATCATTGAACTTTCTTTTATAATTCAGATCCCAGTCAGTAGAGCTGTATTTTGATTTGCGTTGTGTTTTTCGAACGCTGTTGATATCTGAAAGATAAGAGGCAGACCCAAAATTACTGGATGCTTGCTGCTGATCTGAATAGCCATGGCTCGGGTTGCCATAGTGATCATAACCGATGTTTCCGCTAAAGTTATCTTTCTTTGTGAGATCCCAGTCGAAGCCTATTCCGCCTTCATAGCCTTCACGGGTAAAATCATTACTTCCCCTTTGTGTCAACAGGGAATTTGTTTTGCTGAAAGTGTCAATAGTGGTACGGTGCAAAGTTGTTAAGGTAGTGGATTTCAGTTGACCATTACCGTTGAAGAACCCATGAAGTCCGAACTTGCCTTTACGGGCATTCAGGTTAAGAGAGCCGTTTTGCTGACGACTTCCTGTGGAAAGATTGATGCTGCCGTTGATACCCTGTATGGTGGTCTTTTTTAAGATGATGTTGATGATGCCCCCGGTGCCTTCCGCATCGTATTTAGCCCCGGGACTGGTGATCACTTCAATACTTTTGATCTGGCTTGCGGGCAGTGACTGCAATGCATCAGCCAGATTGTTACCAAAGACGGTGGAAGGCTTTCCATCAATTAAAAAAAGCACATTTGAATTACCCTGCAATTGAACATTTCCATCCACATCAACAGAAACCTGCGGCACTTTCCTCAGCACATCGGTAGCCACCCCACCCTGACTGGTAATGTCCTTCTCGGCGTTGTAGATCATTTTATCGATCTTGTTTTCGATCAGTCCTGACTTTGCAGTTACCACAACTGACTGAAGGGTTTGGGAAGTTGCCGCAATTGAGATGTCGCCGATATTACGATTTAGAATTTTGCTATCGAGTACTATACCATTCACCGACTTTGACCGGTAACCAATAAAATCCACCACCACTTTGTACGTGCCTGCGGGAAGGTTTTCTATTGAAAAAATACCTTTTTGATTAGAAGTTGTCCCGGTTACCGGTTTTGTTCCTGTTACCAGGTAAACACTTATAGTGGCATAATCGATGGCTTTTTTTGAAGCCGAGTCGGTTACCCGTCCCGAGATTTTACCCTCTGCGGCGGGTTTTTGAGCATGTAAGTTGAAAACGATTACTAAAAAAACAAAAGAGAAGAAATATTTCATCAGGTATTTGCTTTGTGGGTGCAAAAGTACCTGTTAATTCTCTTGAAACCTTGTTGAAGGCGTTATTAAAATTTATAAGGTTTCGGGTCAACCTGTGAGGTCTCTAAAGACCTCACAGG
>CAXTDO010000361.1:0-6531 GCA_964242315.1 uncultured Flavihumibacter sp. | reverse complement strand
CAGTGGTAGACCTTGATGGAATGGAAAGTGGTGAAAATATTATTTCTATCGACTTCAGACCTGCAACAGGACAATTATATGGAATAGGCAATACAAGCCGTTTGTACGTTATCAATCCCGAAACCGGCAAAATGAAACCAGTTGGCAGCGCTCCGTTTTCTCCGGCGCTTATGGGAACGATGAGTGGTTTTGATTTTAATCCAACCGTTGACAGAATCAGGGTGGTTACCAGTAGTGGTCAAAATTTACGGCTTAACCCTGAAACCGGTACTACTGCTGCAATTGACGGCGTTATCAGTATTGCAGGAGCAACAATAACCGGAGCTGCATATACAAATAACAAAGCGGGTGTAACTACAACAGTTTTATACGACATAGATGTTGCTGCAAAAAAATTATATAAGCAAGATCCACCTAATAACGGAACACTGGTTGAAGTAGGTAATCTTGGTGAAGACTTAAAGGGTGAAGGTGGATTTGATATAGCTCCCGATGGCTCCATATCCCTGGCAGCTTATGGAGATAAATTATATTACATTGATCTGGAAACCGGGAAAGCCACTAATATCGGTAACCTGGGCACTTTTACAGAGGTTACCGGCATAGCTATTCAAACTGACCCGGTTGCATACGCTGTAGATGCAACAAATAACCTGTTGATTTTTAATCCTATGAAACCCGAGCCTGTAATGAAACCAATAATAGGATTAGCTTCAGGAGAAAATATAGAAGGCATAGACTTCAGGCCTGTTAATGGTCAGTTGTATGCACTAAGCAACGCCAGCAAAATATACACTTTAAATACTTCAAATGGAGCAGCTGCCATGGTAGGATCAGCAGCATTTAGTACACCTCTTTCAGGAACTTCATTTGGATTTGATTTTAACCCAACGGTTGACCGTATCAGGATAGTGAGTAACACCGGCCAGAATTTAAGAATTCATCCTGAAACCGGTGCCATTGCAGCTACTGACATTAACATCAACCCTCCGGGAGCGAACATTACTCATGTTGCGTACACTAATAACTTTTCCGGAGCCACCACTACCGTGTTATACGATATAGACGCTACGTCTGATAAGCTCTTTAAACAGGATCCTCCCAATAATGGCACTCTTGTTGAAGTGGGTGCCCTGGGCATCAACGCAGATGAAAAAGGTGGATTTGACATTGGTGGAACATCAGGAAAAGGATTTGCTCTGTTAACGGTAAATGGTACTTCAAGCATTTACACTATTAGTTTAACTGATGGCAAAGCAACTGTTGTAGCGGCTTTTCCTAAATCAGTTACCGCCTTTACCGTAGGTTTAGGTTTTTAAAATAGCGTCTGATAATAAAAAAGCAGGGTTTTAAAAGAAACCCTGCTTTTTTATTTTATATCCTCTATGCTAAGGTAGCCTGAATGCTATCCCGCCATTGTAATAATGATTTGATTCCGCATAATCAACCGTTCCGCCGGCCATGGCAAAAAATTCAATGTTATTATTCAGCTGGTAAGCAAGTCCGCCTCCGACATTGTGCTGGGGATTTTCACCTGACTGATACTGTGCAAAGTATTCTGTAAATATTTCCAACTGATCTGTCAGTTTATAATGTAGGGATGCATTTCCTATCCACGCCCATTGAGTGCTGTACGCTTCCTGCTGTATTCCGGCGTTATATTCAAGCTTCCATTTGCTTCCTAATTTGTTCTGGAAGGCAAGCAGGAAACTAGGTGACCAATATGCTTTTTTATCTTTGCTGGCCTTATAAATTGGTAGTTGCAGGTAAGAAACTAATGTAATATCCGGTAAATACTTATTATCCTTAACCAAAAGTATTTTGGCAGAAGCGGCTGCAGGATAAGTGCTTTGAACAGTTTCTTCAATGTACCGTTCCAACTCGCTGCCCGCTTCTATCAGCAGCCGCAATTCCAGATGTTTTGATACGCCATACCTGAAAAGGCCCTGCCCAACAGAAGAAGGATTACCTTCTTTGTAAATGTTATGCAAATACGCAGTTTCTATCTGCCAATGTCCTTTTTCTATCAGGTCTGTTTCCTGCGTTTCATCAGGCATATCAACTTCCATCTCTTTGAGTTTCTTACTGGAAACCTTTGAAGAGTCCTGTGCAATTGCTATTAATGTATACAGGAAGAATCCTGAGAAAAGAATGATTTTTTTCATACAGTTGGGTTATATAAAAAATTATGCCGTAAGGAGTTTTTTAAATCATTCATGGCTTTTAAACAGGTATTTGAACGCTCTTTCTCTTTGCAGTTAAATACTTTCTGACCGGAATGTCATAAAGTATCATTACCAGGTAAGCCATGCCAATTAAAAGAATCGTTCCTGTTATTATGATAAAAACCAATTGAGTGGTAGATACCTTATGACTACCGTAATAATTTGCAAACATCCAGATGGCTGCGTAGTGTGTCATGTATAAAGGATAGGATATCTTTCCTGAAAAAACGCAAAGATTTCTCAATGCCCGTGTAGGCACCGCTCCTGCTCCCAATGCAATAAGTAATGGAAAGTAAAATAGGATAACCATTGGTTCAGTTAGCCAGTTCCACTTAGAATAGGGCATGATGAAGGCTAATGCCAGCAATGCGGAAAGGCCGATAAAACCCAGCTTCGTTTTAATAATCCAGTTTGAGCGATAAACTATCAGTCCTGCAAGGAATGAATACGAAATACGCACACAGCCATCCCAGAAATTCGCTCCGCCCCATCCACCCATTAATGATTCATTGTGATAACTAACAAAGCAAAGCGCTGATGCAGCAAGTATGGTTAACAAAAGAAGGTAGCGACGGCTTGTTTTGTAAAGGATGAAAGCATAAAAGATATTGGCAACATATTCCCAAAATAACGACCATGCAGGAGCATTCAAACCAAACAGGTTAAAAGAACGCTCTGTCATAGAAGGGAAGGGAATAAGAAGAACAGAGCTGACAAAAATGAGTGTAAGCTTGCCAGCGCGGTATAGTTCCGGATGACCACCAAAAGGATCAAAGAGGAAACTTAACAGGCCTAATACCGAGCCTAGAATTACCAAAGGATGCAGTCTTATTATCCGTGATTTAAAAAATTCTACTATTCCCATTTTTCCAATACGGTCATCGTAAGCGTATGCAATAACAAACCCCGACAAGCAGAAAAAAAAGTCTACGGCTAAAAACCCGTGTGCAATAAAATTTTTACTGTAATCCAAATAAGCCATTTCCATGAAATGAAAAACTACAATAGCCAAAGCTGCTACACCTCTTAATCCATCAAGGATTTCAAAGTGCTGTTTAGTTTTCAAAACGTCTGAGTCAGTTTTATGCATATGAATAGTTTCCATTGGTATCATTGGCCAAGGTCAGCTATCAGGAGGAAAAGATATTTTTTCTTTATCCAAGATTAGCGCAATTCCTTGATATGATGACCTGTTTGAATTAAGTAAAATACAAAAGAGATTCCCATAATGAGGCCAAAACTAAGTACAAAAAGAAGTTCTATACATACGACTTTAAAAAGCGTAGTTCCTTTAGATTGGTTGAAGAAATGAAGCGCCGTAAAGTAATTATAAAAGCACATTGCAAAGAAACCCATAACTGTAAAAAGCACCGCAGCCTGTGGAAAAAAGTATGACGGAATAACGACCACAATGATACTAAACAAGTGATATTCCCCGATCATGTACATATTCATGACTGCGTTTTCAGCGTAATTTTTCCCCGTTGATCTGAAAAATAACCAGGAGTAAAGGGCAAGCAACGGAATACTAAGTATAACTACAGGGGTGGTAAATTGATGAAGAAATTGACTTACATATAAAGCCATCTTTTTACTACTGATGTTACCGGTAAAACCCAATTTATTGCGAAGAAAAAAAGCTAAGCCACCAGTAATTAATAAAAAATTGACAGGATTAAAATACTTTTTTCTATCACCTTCCACATAGTCCAGAGCCGCCTTTCCCGGTTTAACTGCCAGCGATTTGACAAGTAGGAAAATGCCTTTGTCAGCATGGGTAAAAGCGTGCACAAATTCATGAAAAATGTGTTTGATGTTCAGCTTATGAGGATGCGCATTTTCTCCACAATGAGGACAAAAGATGTAATTATTTTGCAGCACCAATCCGCAACCTTTGCAAACCATAAAAATAACTTTTTAAAAAAGTTCAAATTACACTAATAATAAGCAGTGTGTATTATAAACCGCAGTCAAATTGTTGGTAGCCCGAATCTAAACTTTTTTGAATACGTCTTTTTTTAATTTCAGATATCGCTCCGGCCTCATCGCAGATTTCAGAAAGGTGTGTCATTTATTTAACCGTATTCCCAAGTATAATGTTATTTGAAACAAGTTTTGCTTTCCATTTGGTCAATTCGGCCACTTCGACGTCCAGCGTAATGGGATTTGGCAACGCAATGTTATCGTTAGGACCGACCGACAAAATATTACCCGGAACAACTACAAAGTCCTGGCGCACAGGTTTGGGAAAAACACGGTCAGTGCTTACATAACCGATGGTGTTGTCTTTGATATAATTATTGATAAAATTGGCTGCTGGCACATTGGCAGCATTCCACATGCAACAACCTCCCCAGAAACGGTCAGAGCTTGCTCCGTTGGAATACTTGCCACTACTGATGATTGTATTATTATAAAAGTGGATATCATGGCCCGCAGCAATGTTCATACCCGCGTTACATGTGCTGATCACCTGATTATTATATGCATTCACGAACTGCGACATGTTTTCCATCGTATTCGAACTCGCATCGCCATCAACAGTGATACCGCTGCCTACAAAATAATTTGCGTTCAAAGGAAAAGGATAAGCTCCCTTGACATAGTTATCATGGACTGAATAAGGCTGACCGCTTTTGCCACCGCTATTATACAGGTTTATATCATGCAACAGAAAAGACCTGTTAGGAAGATTTTCAAATTGGTTCCAACTGATTTCTCCGCTTACTTTGGCAACGGTGTTGAATTGTATGGCAGACCGTTCCTCTCCGCCGGTTAAGTCTGATTTCCTTTTGTCGGTGTTGCGGATAATGTTGTAGCGGATCGTTATATTGATGTCAGCATTAGTGGTTGTGTCTTTATGATCTAACAACATGCCTCCCGTATGTTCTACAAAATTATGTTCAAAAATCAGGGTATGAGGCCTGTAAATGTTCATAACGCGTCCCCATTGCTCATTGGCGCCAGGCGCAAGTCCGTAAAAACTATTATGATGGATGTTCAGGTTTGTTGCTTCAACACACTTGATCAGGTCTCCTGCGCCAGAAATCAAACAACCGGTAAGTTCCACCGGTTCGCTCGTGTATATGGAGATCGCAGGTATTTTGGAATCCAGACTTTTGTAATTACCGGTGTATTTTCCTCCTGAAGTGATAATAAGCGGACCCTGGAATGCGGAATCAGGCACGACGGCTAAAGGCTCATCGGGCTGGATAACCTCAACCTCTAAATTTTCTTTACGTTGGCAGCCTGGTAAAGCAAGGAGAGATACAAAACAAACCAGCAGGATTATGAATCTGAGTTTCATTAAATACTAAATTTAACCAAAATAAGTCCATAAATAACACTTAAAGCAAATCTTTTGCAGATTTGATTTTCAGACAATTAATTTATTTTCGTTGAAGCTTTGTAAAACATCAATTTTATACACATTAAGCATTGCCTGAAAGATATTCATCGCTTTCAGAACCTTTATAACGATTCTTTAAAATTGATTTGATTGTTTCTATCACTTGCCTATTGCTTTATAAATCTTTTTGTTTCGCTTAAGCCGTCTACGGAGGCTTTAATAAAGTAAGCGCCTTTTGAAAGCTGGCTTACAGGTAATGAAAAATGATTGACACCTTTTTTAAATAACTGTTGGTCTTTTATCACCAGCACACCGTCAGCGTTTCTCACTTCAAGGTACACTTTCTTATCAACTGGCAACTGCATGCTCATTTGAACATCGCTTTGAACCGGATTTCGTATGACCTGGAAATCCCATGCTTTTATTTCAAATGAAAGAGTAACAATAGTTGAATAGGTGATTTTACCGTCTAAGTCTATCTGCCTTATGCGATAATAGCTTTTACCTGTTACAGGGCTTAAGTCTGTGAAAGAATATTGAGAGGTAACAGAAGCAGTTCCTGCAGCCTTCACTTTACCGATGCTTTCATATGCATTGCCATCTGCTGAACGCTCGATTATAAAACTGCTGCTATTTTGTTCCTGGGCTGTATTCCAATGTAACAACGCTGAAGCGGTGAGTTTTTCCACTGTAAACTTGCTGAATAAAATAGGCAGAGAAGAATTTAAGGTTGTAAACGAACTATCTGCGGTAAAAGTAGTACCCTGGGCATTTATGGCGTATGCACGGTAATAATAAGTAGTGCCGGGTAAAAGGTTAGCAATATTAGCAGAGAAGGAGCCGGTAGTACCTGGTGAAACTGTTTTGTTAGTCATAGGTAGCAGGGTAGTACCAAAGTAAAAGCCGCGTTCCGTAATAGCTGCGCCACCATCTGTAGTAACGTTTGCTGTAAACGTT
>CAXTDO010000360.1:0-6541 GCA_964242315.1 uncultured Flavihumibacter sp. | reverse complement strand
GAATCCGGGGTATTAGTCTGAACTGTTTTTGAACTGTCGTCTGAACTGTGATTAAATGATTTAATGATGGACTATGATTCAAATTCATAGTCCATCATTAAATCATTTAATCACAGTTCAGATAACACGTAGCCAAATTAGCCGACATAAATTAAATGTACAATCAACACTTCTAAAATTTTTACAAAAAAATTGTTAAATGTAAAAATAACAGTACATTTAACATATAGTTAATTCTGGGTGTCTTCACTTATCGCTATTAGCAACCGATTGTTCATCAAACCAAAACAGCCTTTATGAAAAAACGTATAACAACGTCTTTCACATGTAGCTTTAAAGTTTTAAAGCATTTTCACGATCTTCATTTCAAAAAAATCTTTCTTTTTACGCTTGTTGCACTGATCAGCATTATTGCAACAGCTCAAACCAGGGCAAAAGTTACCGGTGTCGTAAGGGATGATAAAGGCGTTCCTGCACCTAATGTAAGTGTTGTTGTAAAAGGCAGCACTAAAGGCGTTACCACCGGTGAAGACGGAGCCTTTACAATAGATGTCCCAAATCTTACAACGACATTGGTGGTTTCATCTGTAGGATTTCAATCGCAGGAAATTGCGCTTGGCAACAGAAAATCCCTTGACGTAGCGCTCGTAGCGGGTAATGCACAGCTTGATGCAGTTGTAGTGGTTGGTTACGGTACCCAAAAGAAGGTTACCGTTACCGGTTCTGTGGCATCTGTGAAAGGTACCGAACTGCAAAAATCTCCTGCGGTAAATCTTTCCAACTCACTCGTTGGCCGCTTACCAGGAGTAACCGCAATTAATGGAAGTGGCGAACCGGGATATGACGGATCAACGATCCGTATCAGAGGTATAAATACACTTGGAAATAACAACGCCCTTATTGTAATAGATGGCGTGCCAGACAGAGCGGGCGGCCTTGACAGGTTGAATCCCGCAGATATTGAAACCATGTCTGTATTAAAAGATGCGTCAGCAGCCATCTATGGCGCCAGAGCGGCAAATGGAGTTATCTTAATTACTACCAAACATGGTAAAACAGGTAAACCTGTTTTAAGCTACGACTTTAACTACGGATGGTCTCAACCCACACGCATTCCTGAAATGTCTGATGCAGTTCAGTATGCCACTATGATCAATGAACTGACGCTCTATAAAGACATACCTTCCAACCAGTGGGCTGCAGCCTGGGATGCATTTGTGAAAACAGGTTCCTACAAAAGAACTGATAACAACGACTTAAGAAGTGCTGCTTATAGTCCAACCGACATCCAGAAGTTTGGCGATGGCACTGATCCGTGGGGACATCCTAATACGGACTGGTTCAGGACTACCCTGAAAAACTGGTCGCCGCAACAAAAGCACAATCTGCAGATCAGCGGTGGATCAGAAACAGTTAAATACCTGGCATCAATGGGCTATCAAAACCAGGATGGCTACTACAATAATTCCGCAACAGGTTACAAACAATACGATTTCCGTTTTAACATTGATGCTAAAGTAAACCAGTACATCAGCACAAGTTTAGGACTTACCGCCCGTGAAGAGGCCAGGTTTTTTCCTACAGAAAGCGCCGGTTCCGTATTCCGTATGCTGATGCGTGGTAAGCCAACTGAACAGGAAGTATATCCTAACGGTTTGCCAGGCCCTGACATTGAAAACGGCCAAAATCCAATCGTAATTACTACTAATGCTACAGGTTATGACAGAGATAACCGTGACTATTTCCAAATTAATGGCAAAGTAGACATTACCAACCCATGGATATCAGGATTGAAATTAACCCTTTCCGCTGCTGCTGATAAATATATTCTTCGTGGCAAAAGATGGGCAACACCCTGGACGCTGTACAACTGGGACAAAAAGTCTTATGAGGCAGACGGCGTAACACCGAAGCTTAACAAAAGTGTTCGCTCAACCTTTACAGATCCGAGACTAACTCAAAGAGACGAAAACCAGTTGAACATCAATCTCACAGGATTGCTTAGCTATGATAGAAAATTTGGTGACCACACAATCAGTCTATTAGGTGGTATAACTAAAGAAACCGTAAAAGGCGATAACTTTTCTGCTTTTAGAAGATATTTTATTTCCTCAGCAGTCGATCAGTTATTTGCCGGTGGTGCGGAAGAACAAAGTGCTAGTGGTGGCGCATTTAACCGTGCCCGCCTGAGTTATTTCGGCCGTGTTGCCTATAACTACAAAGAAAAATACCTGGCGGAATTTTTATGGAGAGATGATGGTTCCTATATATTTCCTACCGATCTGCGGTTTGGGTTTTTTCCAGGTATCTTGCTCGGGTATAACATTTCTGAAGAAAACTTTTTCAAGCAAAACGTACACTTCGTAGATAATCTAAAAATACGCGGTTCTTACGGCCAGATGGGTAACGACCAGGTGTTCTTTAACGGGTCTCTTCAGGAGTATGCCTACTTATCCACTTACAGGTTCGGTACTTACATTATTGACGACAAAGTACAAAAGTCATTAATCGAAAGCCGGGTACCTAATCAGGATTTTACCTGGGAAGTGGCTAATAACGCGGACCTTGGACTCGAAGCAACTATGTTTAACGGCAGGGTTAATTTTGAAGCGGATGTATTCTTGAATAAAAGAAGCCAGATTTCCATACAAAAACAAGGCTCAACACCTGCAAGCAGTGGTATAGACCAGCTATTACCTCCTGTTAACCTTGGTAAGGTAGAAAACAAGGGATGGGAATTTAAAATCGGATATAACGGTCAAAAAGGTGATTTGAGATACTCGCTGGGTATTAATGGCGGATACGCGAAAAACAAGATAGTTTACTGGGATGAAACCGCTGGAGTTCCGTCTTACCAACGGTCTACCGGAAGCCCTATCGGCACTTTCCTCGTGTACCAGTTTGATGGTATTTTTACAACACAGGGCGATATCGATAAAAACACTATTGATTACTCTGCAGCTACCGGCAAATTGCTTCCCGGCGATATGAAATTTAAAGACGTAGATGGCAATGGTAAGATTAACGGGGATGACAGAGTAAGGCTCGATAAATCGCAAACGCCCACATTTACAGGTGGTGCCACCATCAACCTTGGTTATAAAAATTTCGACTTGTCAATATTATTCCAGGGCGCTACAGGTGCGCTGCTCTTCATTGGTACAGAATCTGGTGATATAGGTAACTACCTCAAATGGAGTTACGACAATCAGTGGACTGTAAACAATCCCAGTACTAAAGATCCACGCCTTGCTAACAGGGGTGGTACTTACTACACGGGCGGCGGTTTTGGTAACAATACATACTGGTTGAGAAACAGCAACTATATCCGCCTTAAAAATATCGAATTGGGCTATAACCTCTCAGCAGGTGTTGGTAAGAGATTGGGCATCAGTAATTTCAGGGTTTATGTGAATGCACTGAACCTTATTACATGGGATAAAATGAAAATATGGGATCCTGAATCAACAAGTGGTAGTGGACAATACTATCCTCAGGCACGTTTAGTTAATACAGGTATCAGAGTATCATTCTAAAATTATCAACACAATGAAACAAGTCTTAAAAAATATTGCAATTATAATGGTCCTGGTATCTGTGATAAGTTCCTGTAAAAAGGACTTCCTGGATACCAAACCTCTGGATCAGGTACCGGCATTGGACACATGGAAAGATGGCCCGCTTTCTGAAGCTTTCGTCAATGAGATTTATAACGGACTTGGAGTAGGAGGCTTTGAAGAACAAATGCTTTCTTCTCTTTCCGATGAAACCATGTTTACGCACGCAGGGCGTGGTATCAATACGGTAAATGAAGGCACATTAAATCCATCTAACCTGGGCTGGGTTAGTGGTACTTATGAATGGGCCTCGATGTACCGCCGTATCAGGGCAGCCAATGTAGCATTGATGAGTCTTAAAACTGCCACTTTCGAAGACAAAGTTCTTAATGAAAGATTACAGGGAGAAGCACATTTTTTAAGGGCTTACTATTATCACCAATTGCTTAGATACTATGGTGGTGTTCCTATTATAACAAATGCGTATGAGTTGAATCAGGATTATAGTATTGCAAGGAATACATTTGAAGAATGTGTAAACTTTATTATAAAAGATTGCGACAGTGCAATTACGATGATAGGCACCAAGGCGATGGCAAAAGGCCGCGCTAACAAATTGGCCGCGCTTGCGCTTCAATCCCGCATCCTGTTATATGCAGCCAGCGATCTGCATGACGTACCTACGGCGAAGGCAAACTCGGCTGCTATCAGTTCTTATGCAAAACCTGAACTGCTGGGTTATGTTTCAGGAAGCCGTACCGACCGTTGGCAGAAAGCAAAGGTCGCAGCTAAAGCGCTGTTGGATGCTGGCGGCGGAGGTTATAAACTTAACTTAACTGCACCTGCTTCCGTTGACGAGGGGAAAGCCAACTATCTATCTATTGCAATGGGTGGAAAAAGCAAGGCACCGGGTATCGACCTGACTGCGGAAAAGGAAATTTTCTTTGCAAGATATACTGTAGCTAACCAACAGGAAGGTATGCAGCAAATAGGTTTGTATAATGGCCCGAACGGTTATCATAACTGGGCAGGTAATGAACCTATCGGCCAACTGGTGGACGATTACGAAATGATGGACGGGACCAAATTTGATTGGAATAAACCGGCACAAAAGGCATCTCCTTACGACAATAGAGACCCGCGTTTTTACGTATCAATATTATACGATGGCGCCCCCTGGAAGCCAAGGGATAAGATCTCCGGAAACGTTGATCCTGCAAATCAGATACAGTCCGGAAAGTATATACTGGCTGGCGGAACCATCCTTGCTGGTCTTGATACCCGACAAAGCACTATAGAAAACTGGAACGGTAGCTGGTCTGGATATTATATGAGAAAATTTACCGATCCGGATATTAACATCGTTTCGAATACTTCCCGCCAGTTTATCCCATGGCCTTTCTTTCGCTACACCGAAGCTGCATTTAATTATATAGAAGCTTGTATTGAACTTGGAGAAGACGCAGAAGCAAGAACATGGCTTAACAAAATTCGTTTTCGTGCAGGAATGCCTGCTATCACTGAATCTGGCGCGGCGCTTAAAGCGCGTTACAGAAATGAAAGGCGCATTGAAATGGTGTTTGAAGAGCAACGTTACCACGATGCCCGCCGTTGGATGATAGCGCCTGCGACTTTGGGGCGGAAAATTCAGTTTATAAGTGTTCTTGGAACGCTGAAGCCCGGTGCTGCAGCTCCTTCCCCTTACCGGTTCGACAGATCGTTGTTCGACTATACCTATACCCCGGTAGAAGATAACGGCCTTGAAAACAGGACATGGAATGACAAAATGTATTTCCGCTCGTGGAGTAAAGATGAGTCAAATAAAAATCCTAAATTGGTACTGAATCCTGGTTATACGAATTAGTCAAGATAGAATCAATTACTTTAAATCTATGCCGGTGTTATGCACCGGCATAGATTTTTTAATTAAGATGGGAAAACGTACTTTCATTTGAGATAATTCCAACAAAGAAACCGTGCTCAGAAATTTTATTTTAATAGGTATCATCATTTTATTTTTCGATAGCTGCCAAAATTCCACTTCGTCAGAAAAAGATGCCACATCTTCTGCGTCCAGCTCACTGTTTACCTTACTTCCGGTTGACAGCACTCATATAAGCTTTGCTAACACCCTGGACGAAGGCCTCAACACAAACGTTTTAATGTACGAATACTTTTACAACGGCGGTGGGGTGGCAATCGGCGATGTAAATAACGATGGCCTGCAGGACGTTTACTGTTCGGGAAACATGACAAAGAACAGCCTTTACCTCAACAAAGGCAACATGCACTTTGAAGACATAACCAGGGAAGCAGCTGTTGCCGGGCGGCCCGGCCCATGGAAAACAGGCGTATCAATGGCAGACGTTAACGGTGATGGTAAACCCGATATTTTTGTTTGTTATTCGGGAAAGTTGCCAGGTTCTAAAAGGGTTAAACAATTATTTATTAACGATGGTAACGATCAACACGGTATCCCACATTTCAGTGAACAGGCTGCCAAATACGGACTGGCAGATTCTTCTTTCACTACCCAGGCGGTTTTTTTCGATTATGATCGCGACGGCGACCTCGACCTGTTTTTATTAAACCATAGTCCCGTTTCGTTGCCGGTGCTTGACGAAGCAAGAACCGCTGAGGTACTTGCCAAACAGGACCCTCTATCAGGAGTGCGCTTATTCAGGAATGATAAGAATTATTTTCATGACGTTACGGAAAAGTCAGGCCTGAGCAGTACCGCATTGTCTTATGGGCTTGGTGCAGGGGTTGCCGATATTAATGGCGATGGGTGGACGGATATCTATATTTCCAATGACTATACCATCCCTGACTTCCTCTATATCAATAACGGCAATGGCACCTTCACCAATAAAATTCAACAGAACCTCGGACACACCACCCAGTTTTCAATGGGTAATGAGGTTTCAGACATTAATAGCGGTGGCCGGCCCGGCATTTTTACCGTTGACATGCTTCCCTAAGAC
>CAXTDO010000359.1:293-6544 GCA_964242315.1 uncultured Flavihumibacter sp. | reverse complement strand
GTTGGGAGTTTTCTTTATTGATGTACAATAAAACAAACAGGTGAATCTTTTCTAATCATTCCATTAATCCAAAAATCTGACGAATCCCAATTCAGACAATATTCTTGTCGCTTTCCCCTATTTTTGCTTTTTTAAATTTTGAACGCTATCTATGCTGCGCCAATCATGGTGGAAAATAACAGGTGCTCTTCTATTGATCTACGTATTTATTGCAGGCTTCCTGATACGGGTGCCGCAGATCGGAAACCTGTATGAATCTATTCGTAACCTGTTTTTTCACGTGCCTATGTGGTCGTGTCAACTGGTGCTGATCTCCATTTCTGCAGTCTATTCCATTCTTTACCTGAGAAAGAATGATATTAATAACGACATTTTCGCGGTTGAATTTGCCAGGACAGGAACTGTTTTCGGCGCACTCGGATTAATTACCGGCGCTGAATGGGCGAATTATACCTGGGGTGCACCCTGGAGTAACGATCCCAAACAATTAGGTGTTGCAATAGCCCTCCTTATTTACCTTGCTTATTTTGTGCTTAGAAATTCCATGACCGATATAGACAAGAGAGGCCGGATAGGCGCCGTATACAATATTTTTGCTTACTGCTTATATATTCCCATGGTACTTATTTTACCCCGTCTGGTAGAATCGCTTCATCCGGGGGGCAAAGGAGTAGAAGGCAACCCGGGTTTAGGTGGTAAGGATCTTGACCCTACCATGACAAAGGTTTTTCTGCCGGCAATGTTAGGATGGGTATTGCTCAGTTTATGGATTGCAACACTGCGAACACGATTTAAAATTTTGGAAGAAAAGAAACTAGCTGGCTAATGAGAAAAATTTATTACGCAATTTTTTGCATGTATTTGTTGTTATTAAGCGCATCATTATTTGCACAAAGTGCTGAAAGATCGGGTGATAAGCCAGGAATGGCGGTGGGAATGCGCGCCAACGGAAAAATTTACGTGGTGGTAGCGGTGGTAGTAACGATCTTATTGGGATTGTTTGTATACTTAGTTAATCTTGATAAAAAGATCAGCAGGATGGAAAAACAACCAGGCGCAGCAGATAGAGAAAAATAAAACGCTTTATTTAAATCTAATATAAAGAATACAACGAATTGCGGCTCAAAGTTAATAGCTATCGCTAACGGCTACAGCTAAACCATAAAAAATAATACATGGCAGGTCAACCAGATTACAGCTTCTTTGCTGCGGTAGAAAAAAGTTTTGATAAAGCAGCCGTATTTACAGGCTGGGACGCAGGAATCCTCGAACAGATCAAACAATGTAATTCTGTTTACCGGATGCACTTCCCGGTTAAAATCGGTGATAAGATAGAAGTAATTAAAGCTTACCGGGTGCAGCATTCTCATCATAAATCCCCTTGTAAAGGAGGAATCCGCTTTGCCACATCCGTTAACCTGGATGAAGTGATGGCGCTGGCAGCATTGATGACTTATAAATGCGCCATCGTAAATGTGCCCTTTGGTGGTGCAAAAGGCGGTATCACCATCGATCCGAAAAAATACACCACTTACGAACTTGAAAAAATAACCCGTCGCTATACGGCAGAATTGATTAAAAAGAATTTTATCGGCCCGGGCATAGATGTGCCGGCGCCGGATTATGGCACAGGTGAAAGAGAGATGTCGTGGATACTGGATACTTACATGAGCATGCGGCCAGGTGAAATTGATTCCATGGGCTGCGTTACAGGAAAACCTGTATCGCAGGGCGGCGTTCGCGGGCGCCGGGAAGCAACAGGACTGGGGGTATTCTTTGGTTTAAGGGAAGTATGTAACATGCCTGATGTTATGAGCAGGTTAGGACTGCAAACAGGCGTAGAAGGTAAGCGTGTGGTAGTTCAGGGATTGGGAAATGTCGGCTATCATACCGCTGTGTTTTTTCAACAGGCCGGCGCCAAAATAGTAGGACTGGCCGAATACGAGGGCGCCATCTGGAACAACGACGGATTTGATGTTGACAGCGTTTTTAATCACCGCAAATTAAGTGGCTCAATATTGAATTTTCCTGGTGCGCAAAATTTTGACTCTACTAACGATGCATTAGAAATGGACTGCGATATTCTGATTCCGGCAGCACTGGAGAATGTAGTGAACGCCACTAATGCGCCACACATTAAAGCAAAGATAATCGGCGAAGCCGCCAATGGTCCCCTTACTCCTGAAGCAGATGAAGAATTCATCAGGCGTAATGTTTTGGTAGTACCCGACATGTACCTGAATGCGGGCGGAGTAACCGTATCCTATTTTGAATGGCTTAAAAACTTAAGTCACGTGCGATACGGTCGTATGGAGAAGCGCTTTACTGAAAATATGAATAAACATATCTTAGGACAGATAGAAGAACTCACCGGCAAACAGGTGTCCGGACAGGAAAGAGATTTTATTATGCACGGTGCCGAAGAGGTTGACCTGGTTAGAAGCGGCCTTGAAGAAACCATGATTACCGCTACCAGAGAAATCATGGAGATCTGGAAATCCAATCCAACGATTCCTGATATGCGAACAGCAGCTTATGTTTGCGCGATCAATAAGGTTGGGACGTCTTATGCCGAGTTGGGTATCTTTCCTTAAAAGTTTCTTGAACTGTGATTAAATGATTTTATGATGGGCTATGATTGTTCACGCATCATAGTCCATCATAAAATCATCTAATCACAGTTCAAAACCTACAAGCTCGAAAACTCCGCAGCCATCTTGTTAAGCTGATCAGCCGATGGCGTAGAGCCGTTCGTAATTACAATCCTGTATTTGAAGGTGGCCGATTTACCAGGCTCCAGTGAGTAATTAAGTTTGTCTTTCCCACCGCTCAATGACTCCTGTCCTAAATTATTAGCTGCGAAAAGTCCATACCCCCGTGCATGCCAGTAAGTAGGATAACCCGGATTTTCGGGATGATCAAAAATGGCGATAGAAACATCCTGGTTATTTTTTTTGCCATACATCAAACACCATTTGCCGCGTGTGCCCCACGCATCGTTTCCTTTTTTTCCTTCGCTGGTTAAAAAGTTACCGGTAACCCCTTCATTATTCAGTACTGCCACCTTGGTGGGGATTCCTTTTGCATCGGTAAAAATTTCGGGCTTGTCGGCCGGTATTTCCAGTTCCCTGGCAACCCTTATGCCCATTATCCCTTCCTTATTATCTTTCAGGCTAACTTTTTCCTGTTGCGCAGTTAAGGTAGTCATTCTGTCAATCACCCGGTGCGTGGCATCACCACTGAATATGAATGTAGTTTCCTCTTTTAATAATACTTTCCCTTTTACGTCTACCCAGTTTGCTGTTACAGCCAGCCTGCCACTTTTTGTCCCGTCCTGCGTTGCCTCAACCTGCTGGTGTTTAATGCTGCCATATTTATATTTGGCGCTATCCGGAATAGCATAAGAGTTGTTCCAGAAATCAAGTCCGCTTACATCGCCATAAGTAAACCACATTCCTATATGATGGGGATGATCGGTTCTTTCATTAGGACGCGGATTTAACGGGAACCCCCTGGTGACCAAAACGCCTGAAGCTGTTTGAAGAGGATACAAAACCGGCTTTTCAATATTACCGGTGTATATATAAGACGTAAAAAATTTACCTCCTATCAATACATCCACTTTTTGCTCGCCGGCTTTTTGTTTAAAAGTAACTGCTTCCTGTGCATATACGTTCATAAAAGAAACAAATTGAAAAACAGCGCCGGCAACCAGGCATAAAGTAAGTTTTTTCATAATAGCACTTCGTTTAATTTAACGTTTAAGATTTAAAGTTAAGAAATACCAACTATTGTTGTCATACATGTATTGACACTTTTTGCTATCAGCCGTCAGCTATCAGTTATCAGGGGGAAAGCTCATCCGTTTTTGATCTCCTGATCGTTGATAGCTGATAGCTTAATCCGGTTGCGGCAGTTCATCAATCATTTCCAGGCCTGACGCTTTACGATGAAATCCTGCCATGTATTTTCCATTGGTGATAACAAGAAAGGGTACGGGGACAGAGATATTATAGCGTAACACCTGATGCAGCACGTTTTCATCAAGCGGTATTTCCATCGCTTTACATTCAATCATTATCCAGGGCTTATGATTGAGGTCATACACAAGAATATCGAAACGCTTTTTTAATTCTCCCAATTGCAGTTCTTTCTCAATAGCAATCAGAGAAGATGGATATTTCTTGACCTGTATTATGTACTGCAAAAAATTCTGCCTTACCCACTCTTCAGGTGTAAGTCGTACCCATAACCTGCGTAATTCATCAAAGATGATCTCTTTACCGGCTTCCTGCCTGATTTTATAAGTATGTTCCGGGTATTCTATTTTTATCATAAGAAAATGCAATATGGCCTGACACCTGGTACGATGGCAAGTTGAGAAACTATTCGCTAAATTAGCAGAATAACGGCAAGCAGTGAGGTTAGGTTACTCATACCCTGTCATTAAGAACAACATCATTCAATTGCTAATTTTACATCATGAAGACGAAAGAAGAAATTGTAGAAAACTGGTTGCCAAGATATACAGGAGAAAAACTTAGTAATTTCGGAAAATACATCCTTCTTACTAATTTCTCCAACTATGTATCACTGTTTGCGGAATGGAATAATGTGGAAGTAGTAGGTATTAATAAACCTATGCAATGCGCTACAGCTAATGATATAACAATTATCAATTTCGGAATGGGCAGTCCCACTGCGGCAACAGTTATGGATCTGCTGACAGCTATTGAACCTGAAGCGGTATTGTTTCTTGGAAAATGCGGTGGTTTGAAGAAACGTAATAAGCTGGGAGACCTTATTCTTCCAATAGCCGCTATCAGGGGAGAAGGCACCTCCAATGATTACTTCCCGCCGGAAGTACCTGCCCTGCCCGCCTTTGCATTGCAAAAAGCCGTTTCTACCACCATTAGAGACCACGGGGTGGATTACTGGACGGGAACCGTATACACTACCAACAGAAGGATATGGGAGCATGATGATGTGTTTAAAGCTTACCTGCAGCGAATCAGGGCATATGCCATTGACATGGAAACAGCCACTATCTTTTCCGTAGGGTTTTATAACAGGATTCCTACAGGAGCCCTGTTGCTGGTAAGTGATTCACCCATGACACCTGAAGGCGTTAAAACAGAAGAAAGCGATAAAAACATCACCGGCAACTTTGTGGAAAAGCATATCAGGATAGGTATCGATTCTTTAAAACAGCTTATCAATAACGGCCTTACGGTAAGACATTTGAAATTTTAAAGACATCCTACCGTTGTGTTTCAACAAACTTCCCTTGTGGCCTTTGTGTGTATTCCTTTGTGCCCTTTGTGGTTAAAAAATGCTCGAATGTTTCGGTGCTCCTTCAGTTCGAAAAATTAACCACAAAGGGCACAAAGGAATACACACAAAGGACACAAAGAATGCTAAACTAATATCTTAAAATAAAAAAGCACTCAATAAACCAGGTACATCCACAACATCATGCCTTTACCCCTTCTTCAAATAAAAAACCTTTCCGTAGATTTCAACACACAGAAAGGCACTGTGAGAGCATTGCATGATATCTCAATGGAAGTGAACCGTGGAGAGATCGTTGCTATTGTGGGTGAATCCGGTTCGGGAAAGTCAGTAACCTCATTATCCGTTTTGCAATTACTTACTTCATCTACGCTGTCAACAGGCGAAATATTATTTTCCAAAGATGGTGAGCAATCGTCAGATCTGTTACAAGTTGCTCCTGATAAGATGAGACGCATTCGGGGTAACGATATCGCGATGATATTCCAGGAACCGATGACATCGTTGAATCCCGTCTTTACCTGTGGCGAACAGGTGATGGAAACTATCTTGTTACACCAGCATGTTTCCAAGACCGTTGCCAAAGAAAAAACAATAGAGCTGTTCAATAAAGTTCAACTGCCCGACGCTCCATCTGTATTTACCAGATACCCGCACCAGCTTAGCGGCGGACAAAAGCAGCGTGTAATGATTGCGATGGCTATGTGTTGCCAGCCTGCCTTGCTTATTTGTGATGAACCAACTACAGCGTTAGACGTAACCGTTCAGCAAAATATATTAGCCCTCATTAAGCAGTTGCAGTTACAAAACAATATGGGGGTATTATTCATCACTCATGATCTTGGGCTGGTCGGCGAAATTGCAGATGATATTGTGGTGATGTATAAAGGGCAGATTGTAGAGAAAGGAAATGTTGCACAGATTTTTACAGCACCCAGTCACCCCTATACGAAAGCATT
>CAXTDO010000359.1:0-283 GCA_964242315.1 uncultured Flavihumibacter sp. | reverse complement strand
ATGGCAAAGGCCAGCGGCTGCCGGTGGTAAAAGACTTTTTAATTAATAATGAACAATTAGTAATTAATAATGCGGCAGGTGCAGTAAAAGAAACTTATATAAATGGTTCAGAAAAAGCGGCTTTGCAAAGTGAACCTAAATCTGGTGAGCTATTAATATCTGTAAAAAATTTAAGTGTAAGTTTTACCACGAAAAGAAACTTTTTTGGTAAACAAATTGCTGCATACCAGGCAGTGAAAAATGTAAGCTTCAATATTTTTAAAGGAGAAACGCTTGGATTAGT
>CAXTDO010000358.1:2214-6555 GCA_964242315.1 uncultured Flavihumibacter sp. | reverse complement strand
GTGGGCTGGGAATGATTGCTGCCGGTGTTATAGGCGCCGGAATTTTAGGATTTATCCAGGATAAATCCATTGATAATAAAATAGCGGCTTATGACACATCCAATAATACCGCTATTCACAGTACTTATGTAACTGAACAGAAAACAAGCCTGTTTGGAAAATATTCCGGACTGGATCAAAACAAACTGGCTGGCGCAAATGCTGAAGAAAAAGAACTGGTAGGAACGATACGCGACACTGCAAAGAAAGAGGCCCTTCGTTACATCGTCATATTTCCATTGATCATGCTGGCCAGCTATCTCCTGCTATTGGGCTACTTTAAGTCGAAGGGTGGCTATAAGGTCGTAGATATTAAAGAGCAGCCTGCGGTAACAAGCGTGTAACAGTTTTATAATCAAGGTTACTCAGTGATGTTTGCAACTCAATTATCTGTAGTCAGCTCACTGCAAAAGCATAAATTAACACTCACAACTATGCCAAAAGACACCATCAACATAGCAATCATCGGTCTGGGATTCGGTGCTGAATTCATACCAATCTACCAGAAACATCCCAAAGCAAATATGTATGCTATCTGTCAGCGGAATGAAGATAAATTAAACGAGATCGGTGATGCATTCGGCATTGAAAAACGTTATGCCGATTATGGCGAACTGCTCAAAGATCCTGAAGTAGATGCAGTGCATATCAATACGCCTATTAACAATCATGCAGAGCAATCACTTAAGGCACTGAGGGCAGGCAAACATGTAGCCTGCACCGTTCCAATGGCAACAAGCGTAGAAGAATGCCGGCAGATAGTAGCAGCTACCATGGAAACAGGACTTACCTACATGATGATGGAAACGGTTGTGTATAGCCGTGAGTTTCTTTTTGTGAAAGAAATGTTTGATAAAGGTGAGATGGGGAAATTACAATTCTTGCGCGCTTCCCATCAACAGGAGATGGCCGGCTGGCCCGGCTATTGGGAAGGACTGCCACCTATGCATTATGCCACACATTGTGTGGCGCCTGTAGTAGCGCTGGCAAAGGCAGACGCAGCATATGTTTCCTGCTATGGGTCGGGCCGCATCGATGAAAACCTGATTAGCAAATACGGGTCGCCTTTTGCAGTGGAGAGTTGCCATATTAAATTTAACAATTCAGACCTTGCTGCTGAGGTAACGCGTTCATTGTTCAACACCGCCAGGCAATACCGTGAAAGCTTTGATGTATACGGGTCGAAGAAAACATTTGAATGGACGTTGATTGAAGATGAGGAATCCGTAATTCATACCGGTGAAATACCTAAAAAGGTTAAAATACCAGATTATGCATCCTTACTTCCACCCGAAATACAGTCTTTTACCACAGGAGGCGTATATGACGCATCCAGCAACCAGCACCTTTCTTTTATTCAGGGCGCCGGGCATGGAGGTTCTCATCCTCACCTGGTGCATGAATTTATCACAGCACTAACAACGCAAAGAGAGCCGTTCCCTAATGCCAGGCAATCAGCAAACATTACCTGTGTTGGAATTTTAGCTCATGAGTCTGCTATGAAGGGCGGTGAAAAAATGGAAGTGCCTGAGTTTACTTTGACGCCGTAATTACTGTCATTAGAGCCTGGATTTTATAGTGAGCAGGGAACCGCAGAGAGCACAGAGAGAAAGCCCGCAGAGGGCGCAGAGACGACTGCAATTATCTAAACAAGTTGGTTGGTTCTATCTGTTATTAAGTTAGCGAATCTTGCTTACTATACTTTTTGTATATACTTTCGTTATATTTAGGCAATGAAAAACTTAAGTTTAAAAATGGACGACAAAGTCTTCCAGGAAACTGAGAAGATATTGATTAAAATAAGAAAAAATCGAAACCGCTATATTAACGATGCTGTAGATTTTTACAACGCGCTGCAAAAAAGGCAAATTCTTAATAACAAGCTTAAGAAGGAATCAAAGCTGGTAAGGGATGAATCTATGAAAATCCTTAAGCAGTTCGAAAGTCTTTGTGATGAAGATTAAGCAATTTGAAGTATGGATTGCTGATTTAAATCCGCGTGTAGGAACCGAAACGGGTAAAGTAAGACCCGTTGTAATAATTCAGACAGATCTATTGAATTCGATTCACCCATCTACCATAATTTGTCCAATTACTACCAATGTTCAACCGGAATCCGACATCCTGAGAGTTCACCTCAAAACAGGGATGGCAAGACTTAAGCAAGATTGTGATATCATTATTGACCAGATTAGAGCTATTGACATTAACCGCTTACAAAAGAAATTGGGGTCATTGCCTGATGAAGTAGAAGACAAAATAAAAAACAATCTTGCAATTATTCTCGATCTCCAGAGCCACATCAGCTAACATCTGCAATCTGCGGTTCGCTACTGAATCAACACAGGTACAGGCGCAATACTTGTTTTGATCCGCCAACGCTCTCCAACCCATCAGGTACTATATTTGCAAAAGGAATAAAACTTTTTTATGAAAACACTTTCTCAAATGATCCAGTCTGACAAGCCGGTTCTGGTTGATTTCTCTGCTGAATGGTGTGGGCCCTGCAAAATGATGGCACCGGTGCTTAAAGAACTGAAAAAAGATGTAAAAGAAGATGTAACCATTCTGAAAGTTGATATCGATAAAAATCCGCAGGCAGCCCAATTATACAATGTTCAAAGTGTGCCTACAATTATTATATTTCAGAAAGGCGCTGTAAAATGGCGGCAGTCAGGTGTTGTAGGTGCCCGCGAACTCCAGCAGGTATTGAATCAGATTAAATCCTGAAAGCAGCATTAAGGTTTTACAACATTCAGCACTCCTTTCATCACCAGGTAATGGCCCGGATAGGTACATACATATTGATAAGAATCTGGTTTATCCGGAGCAGTAAAATAAATAGTATCCGATTGATTAGGTTGCAGTAATAACGTATGATACAGCACTTTGGGTGTTGGAGGCACATAATTTAATTTTTGACCGTTTAAACCCATTTTAACCGCCATCTCCCCCACTTCATTTGAGGCATTAGGTGCAGTAAACACTAGGTTGTGCAACATCTCATCGTTATTTTTAAAGGTGATTTTTACTTTAGCGCCGGCTTTAACAGTAATATTTTCAAGATCAAATTTTAATCCCGGCTTCGTACCGATCGTTATACTACGGTCGGGACCCTTCGTCCATTCTGCCGGTTGCCTGGTAAGATGTTTAACTGCAGTAGTTTTTTTTGAAGCCGACTCAGTTGCCTTCTTCATGTTTATTTCCATGTCCATATTGTGTTTCATCACTACAGGGTCTACTTTGTTTTCCGTAGTAATGGCTAATTTGGCACCGTCGGGAATTCTGTTTAAAGTGTAGTAACCGTAATTATGCAACAAAGCATGGTGATTCGAAGAGCGAATCCCTTCGGCTTTTACTTCATGAATATAACCTTCTTTCATGCTATCGGTAACAAGACGCACCTTCAGTCTGTCGGGTGAAACTGAAATAGCTTTGATCGTTCTTACAGCATTATTAATAACCGGACTGCCATAAACATAGTGATATATATAAGTGAAGCTGGTAACGCTATAAGACGCTGCGTTTTTAGCAGTGGCAACATCGAGAGGCTCTGTGAATTCGAGCTCAAATCCATCGGGTTGTGCTTTGATGGTTTTAATTTCAAAGGGCATGTGGCCGTTCCATTCCAGCCGCTGTAATCCATAAGGCTCTTTACCGGTGGAGCCCCACCCGCGGCTTGTCATGCCTGCAAACATACTGCCATCCGAACCCCAGCACAAGCGAATGATACCTGAAGAAAATCCTTCTCTGAATGGAAATACCGCTCCCTGGTAAACATTTTTGACTTTTTCAAGCGCTACTCTCATAATTTTACTTTGGCCCTGGTCTCCTACAAAAAGCTGACCTTCGAAAGGCCCCATGTTACCTTTTTTATCATAATTCAGGATGCCGGAAGTGGATATGCCAAGTATGGTATGGGGAAACCATACGGAAGGCGTTTTTAACCCGGGCACTCTCTTAGCGACTTCGAATTTTGGTTCGTCAGTATCAGGAATATCACTCTTTTTTAACGTTACCGGAGAGCCCGGCTGGTTAGACCAGATAAGTCCCGCAGGGTTTCCGACAAAGTCGCCCTTTTCCACGTGCGTGATGCTGCCGGACCCTACCCAGTCACCCTGGTTTTCAGCATAAAAAATATCACCCTTATTATTAAGTGCAAAGCCTGCGGGAGAACGGAATCCTGCAGCAAACGGAGTCATTTTACCCTGGGGATCTATTTTTAACATCCACCCGTGCCATTTCTATAAACTCTCACCGTACCCTATCCAACCCAGATTTAACGTTACTACCACGTTACTG
>CAXTDO010000358.1:0-2204 GCA_964242315.1 uncultured Flavihumibacter sp. | reverse complement strand
GAACAGGCCCGTAGGCATACTCATGGTAATTGCCAGCCAGAGGCCACGAGTAAATTGTTTCATATTCATCTGCCACCCCATCACCATTCAGATCCCGCAAACGGGTGAGCTCAGACCGCTGTGTGAGATACAGGTCGCCTTTTATGTAATTCAAACCTAAGATCTCGTGCATTCCCTGTGCAAACAAATGATAACGTGGAGGCATGTTGTTTTTCATGTAAGGATTTTGAATGGTCCATACTTCTCCACGACGTGTAGAAACGGCTAAAGCATCGTTGGGCAATAGTACCAGTCCGCCTACCTCCAATGAAACACCTTCCGGTATCGGAACAGTATGTAGCTGGTAAAAATCTTCTTCCTTTTGAATTTTAGTTGCGCTATCACGAGCAAGCTGGGCCGAAACTCCCGGACTGTTCAACAATAAGAAAGCGGCTATTAAAAACTGACAGGCAGCAGAGCGATATAAATTTATGAGCATGTTATTTTTGTTACCAGGTGATAAAATAATTTATTACACCGTTGGTGTTATTGAAAGGCACGATCAACTCGCTGCCTTTTGACATTTGCCTGACTACGGGCTTATAGGATTTATCAATCCTGATGTAATAAGATTTGTCATCTATCCTATAAACACCTTCCGAGATCAGGTCTATTTTTGAACCTAGTGCCAGCTTTAAATAACTGCCGGCGGGTGGATTAGTAACCGTTACCGTTCTAATAAGAGAAGCATTTTCAATCTCAGTGGCTATTTTATCAGATACCGTTACATTGTTTATCAGGTACCTGAAAGTAGGCGCCCTTTTATCATCCAGCGTATATCCTTTGTTTTGTATATCATCAAACGCTACAGAGTCTGGCCAGGCAGCATTCACATCCGAAAGCACGGCAACATCCGGTGCATCACTGAGCATTATCATACTACCTCTTGGAATAGCCAGTTGTGGTTCGCCTCTTTGCACCCACATATTGGTAACATCAAGAAAATCACCTCTCCATACCTGAATTAATGCTCCCTGTTTTAAATCGTATGAGAAGTCGATCTGATTGGGATTACCAACAGATATCGTATGTGTAAGCTTTTTGTTACCATAATTCAGGAAACTCCTTAGTAAGTACGGTGTGCCTTGTGCTTGCAGAAATATCGGGTCTGTATAATCTCTTGCCGGTGCAGAAGCTTTGTCATTGAGATCTACCTGATCTGTGTTTACGCCTTTCACAGACAGGATAAGCGCAGGGCTCTGACCGCTCACATTTTTTACATATACAACCCTTACAGTATGTCTCCCCGCATTTAGATTTACCTGCTTTGTGTAAGGTCTGCTATTCTATCTGTTGGTTATCCGCTCTATCAATAACTGGTTGTCTACATATAATCTTCCCATGCCGTTCGTCCGAAGCGACATAGTATAATTATCGTTTGTGGACAAGTCTATAAACCCGTTGATATCAAGCGCATATACTTCCTCACCTCTGCCAATGTTACCGGTGATCCGCGCGAGCGTATCCTGTGACGCAGGAGTAAGTTTGGTAAGATCAGGAAATACCTCCTTAAATTCGGCACTGTAATATTTGTATTTTAGTCCGCTTACTAAAACACTCAACGGACTTATCATCCGGTAACGAATATTCCGCAATGCTAAAGGGCCGTTTATTGAATTAAATACCAATGGCCCAACCGGCTTTTTGCCTTAAAAAGGGCGCCTTCGGATACACCGCTCAATTGAACCTGCTCATGCATGAGCGTGCCATTCAAATAAACTTCTTCAAACTTTGCCGATGTGTTTTTTTCTCCTCTTTCATTTAGCCGGGGAGAACGAAAAATCACTTTAAGGTGCTGCTACAGACCGGGCGCCCGGCAAACATTCATGGAGGGAGCCAATCCATCAAAGCCTTTGTTGCCAACTGAACGGGTATCATCCCATCTTTCGGCTATGCCGCCACAATCTGAAACATTAAGTGCCTGGGCAGACCAGCTATCATTAAGATTGAGCTTGTATCGTCCCAGAAAATAAACACCCGAACGGGTATTCTTTGCAAGCAAAAAATCGAATTCCAGATCAAGGTCTCCGAATTCGGTAACCGTTTCCAGATTGTTATTACTGCTTTCATCACCGTTCCTGATTACTATGCCCGCGCCTTTTACCGATTGCATTGACAACGGTTTTATAATATCAGCATGGGCTTCGGAAGCAATAGTCCAGCTT
>CAXTDO010000357.1:1973-6565 GCA_964242315.1 uncultured Flavihumibacter sp. | reverse complement strand
ATATTGGTTGAACCCCTTGTTAACAGGTTTATAAAGACTGACAAGGTCTCTGGATTCTTGTTGTTTGTAACCGCCAGGTCAATCATTCCATCCCCATCAAAATCAGCAGCGGAAACGTGCTCCGGAGAACTGCCGGCTGTTGTGGAATAGTCTGATCTGGAGTTGAAAAAAATATTCCCGTTTGTGCTGCCATTTCCAAATACAGAAATAGACTGAGAACCCTGGTTTGCCACGATCACATCGGTCTTGCCATCCTTATTCAAATCCGCTAGTACGAGATTACGAGGAAAAGCCCCTGTTGAGTAATCTATTTTTGGTGCAAAAGATATGATTCCTCCTATAGTCGTATTCCTGAAAACAGAGAAGGTAAAGCCAAGCAAATTTACTGTCGCGATATCTGGTTTACCGTCCCCATCTAAATCGCCCACTTCCACTTTATAAGGGAAACCTTCCGGGGTAGTGAGAATATCCTGTTTGGCAGCGAATGAAATTGAACCGCTCGTACTTGTATTTTTTTGAATGGAAATCATACTGTTGCATTGGTCTGTAGCCACGATATCGGGCTTCCCGTCACCGTCGATATCCCCCAGTGAAAAGCCGAAAGGACAGGATGTGGAAAAACTTTGTTCTCCGCCAAAGGAGATGTTTTCACCTGATGAGGTATTTCTAAACACTACCACGCGATTAGGATAGAGAAAGAGGAGTTCGGCCTTGCCATCTCCATCCAGGTCGCTGGATATGGGTTCAGTACGGGCAGCCGTCAACTGAAAATTCAATCTGTTTGCAAACGATGTTGCGGTAATCGCGCCGCCACCAGGAAAGGTTACATTGAAAGGTTGCGCCGCGTATGCCGTAAGTCCATTTGTGGTAACGGTGATAGGCAAATAAGTTGCTCCGGCAGGTATAGTAATAGTGAGCGAAGTGCTGCTTGCTTGGGAAACCGGTGCTTTCACCCCTCCGATGTATACGATATTGTTGGCGGGTGTTGTACTAAAATTACTCCCGGAGATCACCACACTCGTACCGATGGGTCCGCTGGTTGGGGAGAAAGCGCTTATCACTGGCTGCGCAGATACGAAATGAATAGACAGCAATAAACATAAGGTACAAAAGAGAGTAAAGGTAGATTTCATCGTTTGGCTGTTGTTTTAATGAGCTGTCGGGCTGGTATACTCTAATGAAATATCTCGTTGTAAGATAAGCAAGAAGTTTGAAAAACCAACCCGGGTATCAACCTGCATAGACTTCTATAATCACAATCAATTTTGTTTAGCTGACCCGCCGTGAATCTGTTTTTTTCATCAATATTATAACCCATTAAAAATAATTTCTTCAGGTGTATTTTCTATAAGTTTCCCTGCACTGTAACTATTGTTTATTCAAGTCTTAACCACAGCCGTACTGTTTTATCAAGCCAGTTGTTTCTACTCCAAAGCGCATAAGCATCGCCGATTCTCGCATAGTTGTTGATGAAAGACAGAAACAGCATATTTTAAGGCCTGATGCCGAGGGTTACTGAGCTGAGGATACTCCTGAACATTGAAAAGAGTTGGAAGAAGCCGCTATTGACCCGAACAATAAACACGATAATGTGGTATGCTAAGCGTCGGCCTGATGGAAAGCAAATTTGGTAAACCTTCTTTCATAAACCAAGAATTAATCTCATACCATCCTTATTATAAAACGACTTAACCAATTCCTTTTCAATAAAATAAATGTAGTTGGCTGTCTGACCTTCTCTTAACAGGTACAACTTCTTTTTAAATTCCTTTACCTGTAAATATTCGCATAGCCTGTCTTTCAACAGATCAGACACGGGAGCCATGCACTGGGGTACACCTTTTCAGTATAAAAACCTTCAATCTCCTCTTTCTTGTTGCAATAGGGCCGGTGACCACGCCGATGGTATCAGCCCTTTTCTCTTTTCCAATTGATCTTGGCGGTCTTGTAAGCTGCATTCGCTTCTGCAAGCTTCCATTTCTCATAAAATACCAAAGCGGCTTTTGCCTTTTCACTTTCGCCGGTGCCAATATCAAATTGCCTGTAATCGTTAGCCTTATCGTATTTTTTACCGCCTTTGTAGTTAGCATAACGCCGTGCACGGGTGTATCCCATTTGCAAAAACTTCCGGGCCATATCAGCGCCTACAAATTCATCCTGTACTATATAGCTTAAAAACTGCTGGTAAATTGCCTCGCTACTTTTCCTCGCGATCTCTTCCGTCTTGAAACGCCAGAACCGGACTATTTCTGATTTATAGGGCTCGCATATTAAAACGCCTTGTTCGCCTTTTCCAACCTGGTATAATTCAGGATGTTTCCGGTAATCTATGTCAGGCTTCCAGGCATATGCCGCATTATTGAAGTTTATGTAAGATGGTTTTCTGTTCATGTTAGGATCAAAAAGCGTAGTGGATTGCGCAATAAAGAATCATCCATTATATCGTCGCACAAAAGCATTTTTCTTAATTCAACATTTGCTTCCGGGTAGTACCCTCATGCATGGTTGGCTTTAAACAGCATTGCGAATATATAACAAAATTTATTTTGAAGTAATCCCCACTAGAACTCCTATAAGTCCTAATAATCTTCTTATATTTATTTCCTTGTACTCTTGTCAGAGTACAAAAATATCAAGAAGAATTAAGACAGGATATAAATTTTTGTCTGGAACATTAGCTGCCAATTGTGAAATCATTTTACAGTAATTAATAATGTTTGATTTACTATAAATGAAATTTTATCTCGGTGTAACAGACTACAATTGGTATAGATATTTAAGCAACATCTCACCGGAAGATGTAAACTTTTGGCAACCTGGTGGCAACAGTAATTTTAAGATATTGTCTCCGGGTGCTCCTTTTCTGTTCAAACTAAAAAGTCCATACAACAGTATAGGAGGAGTCGGTTTCTTTTCCAGTCAGACGAAATTACCAATGAGTATGGCATGGGAGGTCTTTGCAAACAGAAATGGATGTAATACATATCATCAGTTTCAACAAATGATCCTGCAATACAGAAAGAACAAAGAGAATATCAATCCGGTCATTGGATGTATTGTATTAACCAATCCGATTTTTTTTAATAAAGAGGGTTGGATTCAGGTAAGTTTGCATCTATGTATTCTTTTACTTTCGTCGCTTTTTCAACCACCAATTGTAGCGGCTCGAACGGTTTTGCATCTTTTTGCTCGTAGCCTTTCAGATAATAACCATTCATAGCAAATAAAACATGCCTTACCTTACCGGAATATGGGCCATATACACCTTTCTGAAAGTTTAATTTAAGCTGGTTTTCGCCAAAACGCTGTAAGAAGTAACTGAGTTTTTCCGCTGCAAATTCACTTGCAAAATTCATCCATTGCTCTGTATCTATACAAAAGATGCAGTAACATTGCCCGAGCGGGTGTTAACCTTGGGGCAGCTTCCTTTTCTTCTTTTGCCAGAACGGTTTTAACTTCCAGAGACGGTTCATACACAACAATATCTACAGGGAGATCCTGTAAAGCATTTTCAATCTCCGGTCTTACATCATCCCAGTTCAATCCGCCATTGCCACAACCTAAAGGAGGTAAGGCAATAGAAGTAATATTGTAATGCAAAATCTGATTCCGTAAATCCTTTAATCCTGATTTAATCCATGAAAGCTGAGAAGGATTCCGCCAATGGGCTTTAGTAGGGAAATTAATGATATATTTCGGTCTGTTAATTGGATTAACTGAAATAACCAGCATTTTGCCAATTTTCTATTTACCTTCCTTTACAGCCTTATTGTAAGCTTTCATGTTATCTGGAAAAGCATTCTTAAACTGCAAAGCAATTCCTTTTCCCATGACTCCTACAGTGTTCACTGTATTCACCAGGGCCTGGGCTGTAGATTCAAGGAGATTGCCGATTTTATAAGTGATCATAATAAAGTTTATCAGGACTGATTCTTACTGTGATTGATAACTGATGCTTTGCTAACAAAAATAATACATTCTGTTCAGCTTGTTTATTGTACACTCCAATATACTGAATACAGCCGATAGGTCGTGATTTTTGATGAAAATTTCCGCCTGCTTCTTCTCTTTGCGTCGGAGGTCCGTTTCATCGCTTTTCCAATAAGTTGCTCCGATTGCTTCCCAGTCCAAGTTAGAAAAATCGGAATCAGCGTTATAAAAAGTACTTGTTTGGCTTCTGGCATGACCATCTGTAAAGAAGTATTCCAGTTTATATTGTTTAATTACAGATACAGAGCTGATGTAATAAATAATCTCTTCCTGCGGATATGGATTAATATCTTCCCAACCTGTAGCACTCTGGTATAACATAGGAGATCTTGGACCGAAGTAAAACGGTATATAATCGCTCAGGATGCCGCCAGGCGGATCAATTGCAGGGATTATTTTTCTATAGTCAATCAGAGAACTGTCTCCAATCTGTTTATAGTTCGGGTTGGCATGCGGAGAATTACCTGTGAATAGCCCATTTTTAAATCATACTCGGGGTTTGTAATGTGAGTAATACGATAAATCCAGATTGGGTTTGGGATAGCCATAGTTAGATTTAGAGCACTAAGTTACTGTTTAGGCTTCCTTTTTAAAATCACAAT
>CAXTDO010000357.1:0-1963 GCA_964242315.1 uncultured Flavihumibacter sp. | reverse complement strand
ATCGTAATAATTAACCGGAGCAATCGAAAAGTAGATGTGCAATTTCGCAGCAGGCTGTTGCGAAATTGAAGTAAGACTTTACTTTTTCTTCTTCCCTTCTCTACTTCTTTAGTCAGATAAAGTATAAGCTCCTTGTTAAACAATCGCTGTATCCTGGGCCGAACGCCCTTTTACTTTTTATTACTTCTGCATTTTTCTGATCGTTTATTGAAATACTAACTTCCTGTTTCATACAATTCGGTTTTAAATTTTTTTGTCTTTCAAAGCGACTCCGGAGCTTTTGTTTAAATTCCAATTGTCTGACAATTGTACATCTCGCCAAACGCAGGAACAGACGTATTAATTTTTTCATTTCCTCCTAATGATAGAATGTTATAATTTGATTTCAAAGATTTATCCTTTATACAGATGAGCTCGCATATTTTGAGTTTGTTAAAAAACCAATAACTTGTCACTGGCTTCCTTTGCATGCGGGTGAAAAGAAAAATGATTTCCACATCTGATTATGATTATCACTTCATACACCTTTTTCTTTTCACCCGCCTTCTTTGCCTTCCCCAAACTTCTTATTTACAAAATCCGATTGATCCAGTCGTTCTTTCAACAACTGCATGTCCTCACTTAACTTGATAGGCAGCACCCTGGCATAATGCAGTGTTTGCTTGATATGTTTGTGCCCCATCATCTCTTTCAACGACTCAATAGGAACGCGGTTGGAAAGTGTAACGGTGGTTCCGAAAGTATGCCGGGCGGTATGGCTCGTCATGTTATCGATGTTGCAGATATCTGCCAGTTCTTTCAGGTATGAATTATACTTCTGGTTGCTTAGTACCGGCAGCAGCACATCTTTAGCAACACATACAGGATAGTCTTTGTATTTGTCCAGGATTTGAAGGGCGATCGGCAGTAAAGGTATTTTTGAAGGCTCATTGGACTTCTGCCGGTTCTTTTGTATCCAGTACAGTCCATCAATACCGATACAAATCTCTGATCGCTTCAATTGCTTTACATCGATGAATGCAAGGCCGGTGAAACAGCAAAGATAAAGATGTCCCGAACACTTTGCATCCTGGGGTTATGAATCTCCTTTTTGATGATTCCCTGCAGCTCTTCTTTGGTAAGAAAAACTGGTTCATTTTCTTCCAGCCTCAAACTGAATGAAGCAAACGGGTCTTTCGCAAGCCAGCCATTATCCACGCATTGAAGTACTACCTTTTTGATATCGGTGATGTACTTCATAATGGTGTTGTGGCTGCAATGGCGAACGGCCTTAAACCAGAATGAGAGATCGTTTACAAAATCAGCATTGAGCGAATAAATGTTGATGTCATCCAGTTTATACTTCGATGTAACACAGGACCCGATATGCTGTAACGCGATTTCAAAGCGTTTGTAGGTTCCTTTTGCGTAATCTGTGCCAATTAGTGCTTTCATTTTGTTGTTATGCTCCCGAAAAATAGCAAGCAACATCTTTCCGCGCTGGTCATGGCCTGAAACAATATCCATGGGTGCAGCACTGGTAACCTGAATACATGATTCAATCAATTTGCGTCTGACATCGTACACTTTTGCCTGTATCATGTCTAGAAACTCATTCAGCAAGCGGGCATCTTCTTTATTGCCAACGGCCCTGCATGAATCCTTGTTCCAACGACTTGGCTCCCAGGTTCGTTTTACGGAAAGTTCTTTTGGAACGCCATCAACAGTTAAACGTACGTAAATGGGAACAGGGCCTTTTACATAATTCCCTCTTTTCTTCAAATAGAATAAAATGGTGAAACTTTTTTCGAGCATGGCTTAATCTTTAACGGTGATAAATTTAGATTAGTGAGCCATCCGAAGTCCACATGATTAAATTTTAATCAACTCAATATCAATTTATAGCAACGGTTGCCATGAGCACATTTTTAAAAAATCAGGTGCTCATGATTTACTCACGTTTACTTTGAACTTCTATGAATGA
>CAXTDO010000356.1:0-6600 GCA_964242315.1 uncultured Flavihumibacter sp. | reverse complement strand
GGGGTAACCATGCCATCGTAGAATCATATAGCGGGAAAGCAAAAGAAGAAAAAAATACGGATAGCTACTGCCTCAGTATGTCTATTCAGGTAAAAAGCGATTCACTCGTCTGGTATGTTTCACAGCGCGATGGTCAGCTAATTGATTACAACGACTTTCCCGTATTCTATGATGGAGTACTTACCGACGGTATAGATAAGATACTAGTAAAAGGCACAGATGACTTTCCTTCTAAAGGGAAAGGGTTTTTAACACCCATTACAGAGGGTGTAGTATTTATCTACAATAAAAAACAGGTTGCAGCCTTGCGAATCCGTATGAATCCTGGAGTATGGTTCAGCAATACCATCAGCGAACGCCACCGGCAGGTAATAGGCGCAGCTATGCTCTCCTGGCTGTCAATCAGAAAAAAGTCCATTTAACAGGTGCGTCCTCTGGAACCTATGCTGATGCTTAATTGAAGCCGATGTGCCATTGTTTGGCCTGCTATTGCCAGGTGTTGCACGCCTGTGTTTTATCACCCGACTAAACTGAGAAGCTTAAATTATTCTTTTGCTTATAAATTTCGAATTCATTTCCTCGCTTTCAAAGTAGATAATATCGGCGTCACCGAAAACAAGAATTGGGTATAAATAAATATACGTAACTGCTGCGATGCCCCCGTCATAAATGTAGTTGTTCCATGTGTAAAGGGGCCGCCGGTTTTTAGATTAATTAGTGGTTAAAATAAAATCAGTCAAATGCAAAAGTTAAATCAATTGTCCTCTCAGCCAAACTTTGAAGCTCTTAATGTCGCTGAATATCGAGGGCAAGGTTAAAGGCTTTGCACAGGCGGGAGGCACGGTTCATTATTAAATGTACAGCCCTGCTGGTGCTATGTTAGATGCCGCTGGCACTTTGCTTGGCTTGTCTACGCAACAAACGCATTTGTCCTCTATGGTTAACCTCATGCGTAAATACATGGAACCATTTGAAATAGTTATTAATTCTATTGTCGCTACCAAAAGATGTTTGCTCATCAAGCCATTGGTCGTCGCGACTAGCTAACTCTACAAGTGTTTTTGCCCGCACTTGTTCCAGCTTGTTTAAGTAATAGCCTAAATCATTCCCTTTGATTTCTTGTCTTGCTTTTTCTCCCAAAGCAAGAGCCGTGCTCCATTCATTCTTCTCATCTTCATTCATCTGACGATTATAGAAGGTTGCTGCCTGATAACCTACTTCAGCACCTGCAATGTGTAATAAAAGTGAGCCTATCGAATTACTTTCTGAGTCATTTAAATAATCTAGTTCACTTTCTGTTAAGCCTTCAACAGCTGAAAGAGTGGAATGTCCAACATAGTTCATCATTGATACAAGTCGGGCTATCTGCGGAGTAAAGCCGGAAATGTCGCCAATTAAATAGAGGTTTCTATTATCCATAATTATTCACACTTACTGATTATGAATTGCGCATAACGTCAAACTGTGAAAAACTAAGATCCCTTTTCAGAATTGTTCGGATACCTTGAGGTAGAACTATAGGCGTTTACGCAATTCTCGGAGCCTTTATTTAGTTTCCTCACAAATTGACGTTGAAGCATTAGCGATGGCAGGATTTAATTTTGGTCCGCCCCGGCACCGATGCTGATTGAAAACATATTGCCGAAGTTAACAACTCCGAAGCTAAATTACTAACCTCCGCCCGAACAAATGCTGATGCTCATTCTTCCTGTTTTTCAGGTCCGACCCTGCTAACGCTAATGCAATGTAAGCAGCAATCATTGAAATTGCGGTGCTTTAAATCTATCGTTCAACTTATAAAAAGCCTTTTTACCATTAGTTGTAAAATGAAATTTTCCTGAGTTTTTTTCAATACTTGTTAAAACTTGGTTACAATCGTCATTTAACATAAAATAAAGGTCGGCTAATTCAGTAGTCCTCGTCATGTCCTTATATAAATAAATTTCTCCAATTGGGTTTTGGTGTGCAGTAGCATTGCATGAGGTGTCCAATACTTCCTTTCCCAAATAACTGAATAATGTATCAAGTGAACCTTTGTTTTTAAATTCCTGAGCAACAATCGAACTTTTAGAAGTTGAAAAATTTACAAATAAAAAAATAGTTGCGGAGCGCGTTTCTTTTCTAAGGCTGTCCCAAAAACTGTTTGTCTGATTGCCTTTAAGAACAGATGGGCTTTTACCAGTACAACCAAAGAAAATTATCAACACGATTATATGTAAATTTCGCATGATGGTTCGATTGCCGCCAACGGAAAAGTATCAACGACCGGCAGGACATTTTAAATTTTCCTGCTTAGGATTTAATGCTGATTTAAAATTTATTGTTGAAGCTAAAAACAAATGCTCAATTACTAACGCCTGGTCGAACAAATGCCGATGTTGAATTACAGCTCAATGCTCTATGTACAGCCCTGTTGGCTGCAGTTCCTCCTTTCGAGTACATGAATAGTTGAACGTCCTGTTTCCATTTAATTTGATATTTATCCAAAATGTTTTCATGACCAGCGAGTTCATATATTTTAAGCTGTTTTTTTCCTTTCAGATTGGAATATATTTCATCAATTTCTGTTTTACTTACTTTCTTGTCTTCTGCTCCGTACAAAATAAGAGTTGGGCAAGATATTCGCTTAGCATATCTGATAGGGTTGTGACCAAATGCCCAGAACCCATTCTGTAATCCACCCCAAAATACCAGTAGTCCGGCCATAGGGAAAGCAGGCGCATTCATAAGTCGAAATCGAGCGCAAACTGTTTTATACATGGAACCAAACGGACATTCTAAAATTATTCCTGTTGGCTTAAGATCAAAGTCATTTATCGCTTTCATGATAGCTACGGCTCCCATTGAGGTTCCAAAAAGATATATATTAGTCTCACCTTTTTCAATTAAATAATTAAAACTACTTTTTACCTGCTCTGCTTCAAAGTATCCAATAGTTGTTTGTATTCCTTCTGAGCCACCCGAACCCATAAAATCTACGAGTAAAGTGTTGTACCCCATATCTAAGAATTTGTCAGCCTTATCAAGCATAGATGACTTATTACCACTGAATCCATGATATATTATTACCGTTCCCTTAGGATGCAGGGTAGGTATATACCAACATTCGATGTTTTTATTACTCTTTAAAATAATAGTTTCATATTTCCGGGAAGGGTAGATGTCATTGGTAGGTCTCGGATTGTTTACTCCAAAAATCAGCGTAGATAATTTTTGTCCTGATGTAAGAATCGCAGGGTCTTTCGTTTTTAGAATTTTTTTTTGTGAAAAGTGGGTGAATTTATAAGAATGAAATATGGCAACAATGTTTATGAGCAGTAATATAATGGTTAATGTCCAAATGCTTCTTTTGATAAACCTTTTATTTAATAATGAACTCATGTGTTAGTTTGATGGTCTTACTGGTATTGCCGTTAACGGTAAAGCATTTAACTATCCTAGAATACACAAAACCCAATGTCAGGCGTTCGTTGTTTTGTCTGTCTTTAAAAAAGAAAATCATTTTTGCGATAAAGTTGCCAACACATCTTCGAGATTCTTCAATGTCATCATAAATCCTTCTTTGAAGCCCATTTGAATCATCTTCTCCATCCGTTCAAGGGATTCATTATAAATGGTAACACTCACTTTTGTCTTTCCGTTTTCTTCACTGAAATTCAGGTCCCATTCAGAACCCGGCAATTCAGGGTTTTCATTTTCGTCTGCAAAAGCATTCAAAAATTTAAAATTGGTTTTCGGACTAATAGAAGTGTATTTCTGAATGGACCAACGTTCCTGTCCTTCCGGGCTTACCATAGCATAAAATCTTCTTCCGCCCGGTTCAAAATTCATAATTTTTGTTTTTGAGGACCAGGGTTTAGGTGCCCACCATTGATCGAGAATTTCCTGTTTGGTAAAAGCATCCCATACCAGCGAAAGGTCGGCATCAAATTCCCTGTTTATAAATGCCGTTTTTTTTGATTTGTCCAGGGTAAAATCAAATAGTAAGTCGTTCATTTTTTTTGTTTTTTAATGGTTGATAATACTTTGTCAAGTTGATTGAAGCGGGTTTCCCAAATTTTTCTGAATTGGCCAATCCATTTATCGATCTCTTTCATTTTTTCAATTTCAAGTGAATAGTAAATTTCTCTGCCTTGTTGTTCTTGCTTCACTAATTGGCACTCTGTTAAAATTCGAAGGTGTTTTGAAACCGCTTGTCGGGTTGTGTTAAAGTTTTCGGCGATAGCATTCGGTGTCATTGCCTGTAACGCAATTAAGGCGATAATAGTCCGTCTTGTTGGGTCGGCAATAGCCTGAAAAATATCTCTTCTCATTTTGTCTTAAAATTAATTTACGAAACTAATCGGTTGCAAATATATGTGCAACATTTCGGTTTCGCATTTTTTTTAATTATTTTTCTTTTGCCTTAAATTTTTGTTTGAAATGTCTATTTGTAGAGTGTCGCTTTACAATGACGCCTGACGCTGAAGCATTGCCGATGGCAGCGCAATTGATGATGTCCCGCCCGGAGCCGCTGCTGATTGAAAATGCAATGTACAGGATAAGAACTAAAAGCTCAATTGATAACGTCCCGCTAGAACATAAGCTGAGGTTTGACTGTAGCTGATTGTTCAAATTCCGGCCCTGCTGGCGCAAAATACAAATGTTGGCAGTAGTTTTATTACTCACGGATATTTTGCTTTTTCAACCGCTTCTGCTTCGTCAAAGTTTAATAAGTCCAAGTGCTTCCTTACTAAATTTTAGATATGTAACACGCACCTTTGTTCCTATTTGATAACGGCAATAATCTTCTTGCTTAACCTTAATCCTTATCTTGTTACTTTTAGATTTCCCGGCAAAAGTTAGATACTCTCCATATTCTGATTTGTCACGGTTAATAACAATGCTCGTCAATATATTTTTGCCAATTAACTTATCCTTTTGCCAATTAGAGTTGTCATATCTGTTGAGCAACCAAAAGATGAAATAACAAAAGGAAAATAGGGCAAATCCAGCTCCTACAAAAAGAATGTAGTCGTAATAATGAAAATTTTCAAAATCCTTACGTAAAATCCACACAATAAAAGTCATAGTAAAAAGCGTACTAAAAGCTAAAACAATTGGCATCTTTTTATATATTTTTTGGTGCGTTTCAATATGCTTTATGTCTTCATCGTTCAACGGAATATTCTCTTGTAATAGTATTTCTAAATTATCGATCATAAAGCTGCTTATAACATTGGTTTTGTTTTTATAGTTATTGTCAACGCTCAAATGGCGTCTGAAAAATTACTGCCAACGAACCGGGCTTGGCGTTGTTGGGGAATTTACATTCGTTAGCTCTAACCGAAATTGATGATTGCAATATTGCTGATGTTTTATTCATAAGTCAAATTTATAACGCCCGCCCAAACTGAAGCACAATAGCGAATAAAATGTTGATGATTTATTCGTCAAGCCCCAATAACGCCAAACCCCATGTTAGCGGTTCGTTGTTTTTCTTTCTGCTGATTAATCTGTTTTCCCGTCAAATGTGCTAATCATCTAATCCTTTTCCATTAAGAATTTGTTGCACACATTTTTCAATTCTTGCCTCCCGTGTTCTAGCTTGTTTGGGTGAAGAAAAATGAAGCAGGTATCCCCGTTGTCTGCCCGGGGTTAAATTATAAAATGCAGTATTCAGTTCAGGCATATCGTCTAATACAATCTTAAATTCTTCAGGCATTTTGAATGCTTCCGGCTTTTTTAATTCCACTTTCAAACCTGCTTTTTCTACTTCAATGGCTTCTTTAATATAGGCTTTGATGATCGTTTTCATTTTCACTATTTCCTCAGCACTTGTGAATCTGATTTGTCGTGCTGCCTGCACATTCTCTGTTTGTTGAACAAGAATACCTTGGACATCCTTTAATAATGCACCCTTCATAAACAGCAATGCAGCGTATTCTTTAAATCCATGTATTAAAACAACGTTGCTATTCTGAAACGTGTAACAGGGACAACCCCACTTCAATTCTTCGGTCAGACCACAGTGGAGAACGAGCTTTCTCAATTCTTCATATTCTTCCTGCCACTTTGTGGCTTTTGTAAAAAACCAATCAACTTTCGGGTTCATACAATTCATTTATTGATTATTTAAAATAATTTTTCTGTCCGCAGGTCTGAAATACCACGATACCACGGTAAGGATGAGAAGAAATAAGGAGGGAAATATTTCTTTTATGGAATCACCCGTTGCAATATGTGAAAATACCACACCTGACATGACAAAGAAAAAACCTGCATAAGCCCATTCTTTAGGTAATTGACATTTGGGAATAAGCACGGCCAAAACTCCCAAAATTTTCCAGATTCCTAAAATTGTCAGAAAATAGAGGGGATAACCCAAATGAACAATTATACCAACATAACCTTTTGAGTGTGTTATTTGTGTAAAGCCTTGTGCCAGCATGCCAAAAGCCAGTAAGCCTGTGGTTATCCAATAAATTATTTTATTTCTCTTTGTCATAACGAATTATTTTAAGCCGTTTACAATTTCCTGTAATCTGTTATGTGCCATATTGATGCCATAGGCAAATGGTAGCTTCATCATATTGTCTCTGTCTGCAACCGATTTATAAA
>CAXTDO010000355.1:0-6624 GCA_964242315.1 uncultured Flavihumibacter sp. | reverse complement strand
TTCTTAGATCGTACAGAGTTCCGGTAATGTTGAACAGGTTTTATAAAAGATTGTTGTAAAGAATCGGTAAAGTATTTACTCGCCGCTTCTACTCTTTGTTGTAAAGCACCTCCTGGTTTACTTTCGACGGATGTTTCAAGCAACGCTGCCAGTTCTTTTTGAAACTTATCTGCAATATTTTTAAGACTGATGCCACGGGTAGTCAAATCTTCCGCTAAACTAACTGCTTTCGCTCTTATTTCAGATTTTTTCATTTTGCAGCTTTCCAGGAACTGCTGCAAATACAGCAGCAGCGTGCTAAACTGAAACACTTCAAGCAACTTGTTTTGCCGGTAAAATTCTTTTTCGGTTTTTAGCAGTTCAATGAGCGCACTGTTTGCTGTTTCCTTTGCTGCGTATGCCACCACTTTTTCATCCGTCATAATACAGTGGCGGGCAATTCTGGATTGCAGTATCATTCCTTTCAAAGAAGTGCAACGGCTTAAGGCAACATACACCTGGCCGGGCGCGAAAGACGCGCCAACGTCAATGATGGCTTTTTCAAAGGTTAGTCCCTGGCTTTTATGTACGGTAATGGCCCATGCGAGTTTGATCGGGTACTGTGTAAATGTTCCTTCTACTTTTTCTTCTATCTCTCCGGTTTCTTTATTAAGCACATAACTGATATTTTCCCAGGTAACTTTTTCCAGGGTCATTTCACGGTTTGTATCTGGAAACTCTACTATAATTTCCTGTTCCAAAATAGATTTTATCTTTCCAATCTTACCATTGTAATATCTTTTTACAGGTTCAGAATCGTTTTTAACAAACATGATCTGGGCGCCTTCTTTTAGCTGTAGCCTTGACTCGGTAGGAAGTGCTCTATCAGAAAATTCTCCTTTAATCGCGCCTTCAAACTGATATAATTTGGTGGTAAGTTTTTGAAGGGCCGCTGTATTGATGGTATCTACCTTTTTATTATGGGTAGAAAGTATGATGTAATTGTCATCGTCTGGCGCCTTAAATGCCGGATCATAACATTCATGCAATATCAGCAGATCGTCCCAGGCAACTTCGTTGGTACGAATACGGTTTAGAATGTTAATAAATGCCTGCTCATTCTGGCGATAGATCTTTTTCAGTTCCAGGTAAAGAGGCGGGAACTGTTGCGTGACCTTAGAACTGAAAAAGTAGGGACTCTCATAATATTCTTTCAATACTGCCCATTCACTGTCTGGCATAACTGGTGGTAATTGAAACAAATCACCAATAAATATTACCTGTAGGCCACCAAAAGGCTGGGATTGCTGCCTGCGAAAGTGACGTAATACCGTATCTATAGCATCAATTACGTCGCACCGAACCATAGACACTTCGTCTATAATCATAAGCTCAAGCTCCAGTAACAGATCTATCTTGCTTCTTGTAAAATGAATATTCTTAAAAATAGAATGCTTGTCGGCGAAGCCGGTATTGCCTGTAAAACCCGGTGCCGAAGCAGGAATGAAAGGCCCGAAGGGAAGTTGAAAAAAAGAGTGAATGGTAGTACCGCCGGCATTTATGGCTGCAACGCCTGTCGGGGCAAGCACTACTGTATTCTTGCTTGTGTTGTTTTTAACCTGCTTCAGGAAAGTGGTTTTACCAGTTCCTGCCTTGCCGGTCAAGAACAATGATCTCCTGGTAAAGGTTACAAAGTCCACCGCCATTTCAAATTCGAGATTTACTTCTACAGGTTCCTTTAAGGCAGTATCATTATGACTGGCAATTTCCATAGTGCAATATAAATTACATCGGATTAATGTTACAAGTGAAAACACGGTTAACTTAATAATTGCTATCAGTTTTCAGTGATCGGCTATCGGCAGATCACTGCATGATGCATTTCCTCCCGATAGCCGGTTGTTGAAAGGTGGTAGCAATTAATGACATTTATGCTTGACATAAGAGTAATTTGTCTCCACTCATCATTAATTTTTTCCGGCTGTATAAAACGAAATCTTTTTTTATTGGGTATAAATCTGATACAATTCAATACTGTATTGATTCTGCTACAAAACCGGTTATCATTCTATGAAAGTTACCTTAATAAATTAGGTACTTTGTGTTGCATAGTACTAAAATTAGTTGTAGGTTTGTTTTGTTAAGTTAAAATATAAATGCCGGCTTTGCTTTTACATCTTAAATAGTTACCATTCGGGAAGTAAAAAGCTGGGCAGGAAAAATCAAAAAAATGTATGAATATTGAAAACACGCAGAGCCAGATGAGAAAAGGAATTCTCGAGTTTTGCATTCTTTCTATTATACGACGCGGGGAAGCTTATCCGAGTGATATCGTTGAGGAGATGAAGGCTGCAAATTTGAATATTCTTGAAGGAACATTGTATCCCCTGCTAACACGATTGAAAAATGCTGCAATGCTTAACTATCGATGGGTAGAAAGTAATTCAGGCCCGCCCCGCAAATATTTTTTACTAACTGAAAAAGGGGAAGAGTTCTATAAAGAACTGGAAGCCACCTGGAACGAGTTGGCAAATGCAGTTAATGCGCTTGCAAATAAGAAAGATGTAATCGTTCCTCCCGTTATCTAACAACCAAACTTCAACTTACAAATAAGAACAAAAATGAAAAAAATTATTAACATAAACTTTCAGGGCAGGATCATTCCGATTGAGGAAACGGCCTATGATATCCTGAAACAATATATCGAAAGCCTTCGAAGGTATTTTGCCAAAGAAGAGGGGTGCGAGGAAATCATTAATGATATAGAAAGCCGTATAGCCGAACTTTTTTCTGACCGGTTGAAAAAAAATACGCCTTGTATTACCGATGCGGATGTAAACTCAGTAATTGCCAGCATTGGCCGCCCAGAAGATCTTGAGGAAGCCGAAGGCGCAATGGATATACCTAACAATGCTGCAGGTTCCGGAAAAGGCACTACAGGTACGGGTGCCAGTACACAGCAAAATACTCAGCAGCCTTATCAGGGCAATTTAAACGGCAAACGGTTATTCCGCTCACAGAATGACAAACTGGTAGGTGGTGTTGCTGCAGGTCTGGCCAGTTACTTTGGTATTGACCCTTCAGTAATGCGGATTCTTTTTGTATTGTTTATGTTTCTTGGAGGATCTGGTTTTCTGGTATATATAATATTATGGATTGTACTGCCACCAAGAACGCTGGTATCAAATGTACGCAAGAGGTTATATCGTAATCCGGATAGCAGGATGCTGGGCGGGGTTTCAGGCGGTATTGCAGCATATCTGAATATAGATGTATGGATACCCCGGATAATATTCCTGGCGCCCTTTATTCTGGGCATAATTACAAACCTTTTCCGCGTTGGCTGGATGCGTTTCGATCCTGTACCGCATTTCTTTTTGAACGGATTCGGCGGAACCTTGTTTATTTCTTACATCGTTTTATGGATCATTCTTCCTGAAGCTACCACTGCTGCCGAAAAGCTTGAAATGCGCGGAGAAAAGGTTGACCTGGAGTCTATATCAAAAACGGTTAAGGAAGACCTGGAGAGTTTTAAGGTAAGGGCGGAAAAAGTAGGTGGTGAGATCAAGGACAGGGCACAGCAATTCGGCAATGAAATGAGGCAGGCCGGACAGCATTTCGCTTCAGAATCAGCTCCTTTTGTAAAAAGATCAAGGAACGGGTTAGGCCATGTTATCGGTGTATTGTTTAAAGCCTTCTTTTTATTCATTGCCGGTATCATTGTGATTACGCTGGTAACAACGCTTGTGGCGCTGTTATGGAGTGGTATCGGCGCATTTCCTTTTACAGATTTCATATTGACTGGTTTCTGGCAAAATTTTCTGGCATGGTCGGCACTGGTATTGTTTCTTGGAATTCCCATTATAGCATTGCTTACCTGGTTAATCCGCAGAATTATCGGCGCCAAGTCAAAGAATCATTACCTGGGCTATACCTTTGGCAGCCTTTGGATTATAGGCCTGGTAAGTGCAATTGTACTGGCAGCCCTGGTGGCAAGGAACTTCAGCGCAAAAGCCAGTGTAAAAGAAGACGTTTCCCTTGTTCAGCCGACCAGCAATAAATTACTTATCAAAGTTACAGACGGAAGAATTAAATATTATGGTAGTGACGGTTTTGGTTTCGACGGTGATTTCCCTTTTTTCAGTAAAAGTGAAGACAGTATTATAATGAATACTGTTAAGGTGAAACTGATAAAAAGCACTGATTCCTTTTATCATGTATACGCGGTTAAGTTCAGCAATGGAAGTAACCCTGCAATTGCAGAGAATCTGGCCAGCACTATCAACTTCAGGATTTCGCAAATGGATAGCGTGCTGTATTTACCAAAAGGTTTTACGATCACTCTGCGTGATAAATTTCGTAACCAGCAGGTGATGGTAGTAACAGAAATTCCCGTAGGAAAAAAAGTGGAGATTGACAGGACGGTTAATCAGTTTAACTGGTTTGATATTAATTTCAACAGAAGAAGAGGGTGGAACATAGGCTGGGATGAAAGATGGGATAACGCTTATTACTATAATACAAACCGGGAATATATTATGACTCCTGAAGGACTCAATGATATCAGTAAAGTTAATACCAAACTCCGGAGTCGGGATCGACCTGAAATAATAGAGGAAGAAAAAACAGACGTTGAAGAAAATACCGATTCTGAAGATAACGGCGGATATCGTTATAAAAGCAATAAAAATAAAGGAAATAAATCTGAAAAAAGAGATACGATCATTTTAAAAGACACCAGTAAAACAGCCGGTTCACCTGTTGTAAAAGCAACAAAAGCTAAGGCTGCAAAAGAACCATCTATACAAAGTGAAGGTCCTGCACTATTTAGTTTATTAACGATTTTTCAATAATTACCTGCCCGCCGCGTTGTTGCCGCAAGGTAGCAGGCGGGGTTGAAGTTGGAACGGCAAGGCCCTGAGCGTAAGCGAAGGGCTTTGTTGTTTTGAACCTTGATTTGCGTGATTGAAGGATTTCCTTGATGTAAGAGTTATCATATCATGACAATCATTTAATCATGCAAATCAAGGTTCAAACAAGAAAATCCTTCAATCATGCGAATCAAGATCTATTTTTGAACAATAAAATCAATTCATGAAATACACGCCTTTCCTGCAAAAACATATTGCTCTCGGTGCAAAAATGGCCGAGTTTGCCGGATTTAGTATGCCGATCAGTTATTCAGGTATTAACGATGAACATGCCACAGTGAGGAAAAATGCCGGAGTTTTTGATGTAAGCCATATGGGGGAGTTTATAATTAAAGGGGAACATGCCCTTGACCTCATCCAGCGGATAACCACCAACGATGTTTCAAAATTGAATACCGGAAAGGCCCAGTATAGCTGTTTCCCTAATGAAACAGGTGGTATTGTAGATGACCTGCTGGTGTATTGCCTGGAAGAAAACAAAGCTTACATGCTTGTGGTAAACTCCAGCAATATGCAAAAAGACTGGAACTGGATCAGTAAATACAACACGCTAAATGCGGAAATGCATGATATTTCTGATAAAACCTGCCTGCTGGCTATCCAGGGACCTAATGCCACAAAAATATTACAACCTCTTACGGATATCGATATCATGAATCTTAAGTACTACACTTTTGTTAGAGGTACTTTTGCAGGCGTTGAAAATGTGCTTATCAGCGCTACAGGCTATACCGGCGCAGGAGGCGTAGAAATTTACTTTGAGGATAAGAACGATCAAGCAGAGACAATTTGGAATAAAATTTTTGAAATTGGTCAGTCCCAGGGATTAAAGCCGATAGGCCTGGGCGCAAGGGATACACTTCGCCTGGAAATGGGTTTTTGTTTGTATGGTAATGACATTGATGACACCACCTCTCCTTTGGAAGGAGGCCTGGGCTGGATTACTAAATTCACAAAAGAATTTGTTGGAAAGGAATTGCTGGAACAACAGAAAGCGGAAGGCGTCGGCCGGAAACTGGTGGCATTTGAGATGATTGATAAAGGTATCCCCCGCCATGATTACGAGATCAAGGATATGAGTGGAGGCGTCATAGGTAAAGTAACTTCAGGTACGCAATCGCCCTCCCTGGGCAAAGCAATAGGATTAGGGTATGTTAGAACGGTTTATTCGAAAATTGACACCACCATATACATCAAGGTTCGAGACAGGTTGTTATTGGCAAAAGTGGTGAAGATGCCCTTTAGTTAGCTCTCATCGTGCTATCAGCTATCAGCTATCAGGAGGAAAGCTTATCAGTTTCTGATCTGCTGATAGCTGATAGCAAAACATACTTAACTTAACCCTTGTTTCGGCGTTCTTATATGGAAAATTTAAAGCCAACTTTATATACATCCCTTTCACCGGCCCTCTTACATTTATACGATGTTACTGATTGCATTGTTGTTATTATAGATGTTTTACGGGCAACATCTACCATTGCCACTGCATTGTACAACGGAGCCGAATCAGTGATTCCTGTGGACAGTGTTCAAAAATGCATCGACTGGGCAACACAGATTGAATGTATTACTGCAGGCGAAAGGGAAGGAAGGATCGCCGAAGGACTCGAATACGGCAACTCTCCATTTGAGTATTCCCGCGAATTTATAAAAGATAAAACCCTGGTGCTTACTACTACAAATGGCACAAAGTTATTGTATATGGCGCTGGCTA
>CAXTDO010000354.1:0-6633 GCA_964242315.1 uncultured Flavihumibacter sp. | reverse complement strand
CCTCCTCCGTGGACCTCCGTGCTACCTCGGCTTTTCCTCCGTGGTTAAAAAAAATAGGCTTAAAACTTTCCATTAACTATCCTTTTAATCCCATTTTTAAGATGTACTACATTGAAATTTAAAAGCAGTCCTAATTTGTAGTTTCCTAATTTCATATAAGTAAGCACTTGCGCCATGTGAACTTCATTTAGCGCTTCAACACTTTTTATCTCGATTACTATTTGATCATTCACAAGCAAGTCTATTCTATAACCACACTCCAGTTTTACGTCTTCAAATATTAAAGGCAATGCTTTTTCTTTTTCTACATAAAACCCTGATTGGCTAATCTTATAGTATAAACATTCTTTATAAGTGCTTTCAAGTAAGCCAGGGCCTAATATTGTATGCACATCCATTGCATAACCAATCACTTTATGAGTCAGATCCCCGGCAATCAGCATAACTAAAATTTAAATGTTATGCTAGATTATAAAAGAATAGTGATTATTCGCAGCGTGAAATAACCCTTTACATTCAAACCCTCGCCTTCCACGGAATTTCCGGTACATTCAATAAATGCCCGGTATATCTTGCCAGTACGAAAAGATAATCGCTTAACCGGTTAAGGTATTGAATTACCAGAGGTTCTACAAACAACTCATGCTCCTGCATATTAACACACAAACGTTCCGCGCGCCTGCAAACACAGCGCGCTATATGCGCTGTAGAAACGGCAATATGTCCGCCGGGAAGTATAAAAGATTTCATAACCGGTAAAACCTCCTGCATCGCATCCATTTCTTTTTCCAGCAACAAAATATCTGCATCCTTTAAATCCGGAATTTTCATCAGCGGCTCTTTGTCAGGATCACACGCAAGGGAAGACCCGATCGTGAATAGCCTGTCCTGTATTTCGCGGAGCATGAGTTTGCTCTGGTCGTCGTAGAGATGATCACCCAGCAGGCCTATCGTTGAGTTAAGTTCATCAACGGTTCCGTAAGTCTCAATACGAAGATGGCTTTTCGGTACTTTAGTTCCTCCTATCAGACTGGTTTTGCCCAGGTCGCCGGTTTTAGTATAAATTTTTCCTGACATCTGCCTAACTCAGGATAGTTTGCAACACTTTCTTTTTATCACTTTCTATCACGCCATCTCTCAGCCTGACGATGCGGTGGGCGTAGTTGGCAATATCTTCTTCATGCGTTACCAGCACAACGGTGTTACCCGCCGCCTGGATGGCGCTGAAAATATCCATTATTTCAATAGAAGTTTTACTATCAAGGTTACCGGTAGGTTCGTCCGCCAGTATAATTGATGGTGTATTGATCAGCGCTCTGGCTATGGCTACGCGCTGGCATTGTCCGCCGCTAAGTTCGTTGGGTTTGTGGTGACTTCTCTCTGCCAGTCCCACTTTTTCAAGCACATCCATTGCCATCTGAACACGAAGTTTTTTTGGGATGCCTGCATAAATCAATGGCAACGCTACGTTTTCGGCAGCGGATAACCGTGGAAGCAGGTTGAACTGCTGGAATACGAAACCTATTTCCTTATTCCTCACTTCAGCAAGATCATTATCAATCATCTTGCTAACATCGTGATTGTTTAAAATATAAGAGCCGCCTGTAGGCGAATCCAAACATCCTATAATATTCATCAGGGTGCTCTTGCCGGATCCGGAAGGCCCCATCAGTGCAACGTATTCATTTTTGAAGATATCCAGTGAGATGCCTTTCAGCACAGGAATCTCCTGCTTTCCCATGAAATAGCTTTTGATAAGATTTTCAAGATGGATGACGGATGCACTCATATTTATTCGTTTACTTGGGTTATTGCTGAAGGGTTTTTGATCACCTTGGGAACTTTAAAATAATTATTATCCGCCATCGGAGCATTTTTCAGGGCGTCTTCTTTTGGCATGGAGCCTTGTACGATATCTTCGCGGTAAATGTTTACTGCATCTGTCATATGCAGTAGTGGTTCTACGTTGCTGGTATCTACTTCATTTAACTTTTCTACAAAGCTGATCATTCGTTGGAGGTCTTTTTTAATTTCTTCTTTTTCGTGGTCGTTAAAAGTTAATCTGCTGAGGTCTGCAAGGTTTTTTACCATTTCGTCATTTATCTCCATTTTAGGGCTTCTTTTAAGTATAACAAAAATAATGGATTATGTTGTCCTTAGCCGCTGTTTTTTTAACCACGGAGGAAGGAATAGGTAACACGGAGAAATCGCTCCGTGGACCTCCGTGCTACCTATTCCTTCCTCCGTGGTTAAAAAAACAGCGGCTAATTGTTATCTTCGCCGTCCGTATGAATAGCAATAGACAAATAGTAATGAGCGGTATAAGGCCCACCGGGTATCTGCATCTCGGTAACTACTTCGGTGCGCTGAAGAATTATATAAGCATGCAGGAAGAATACGAATGTTATTTTATGATTGCCGACCTGCATTCCCTTACCACCCATCCCGATACTTCGGCGCTGAAAAATAACGTACACCGTGTATTGGCGGAATACATCGGATGTGGCCTGGATCCCGATAAAGTAACTTTATATTGCCAGAGCCATGTTCATGAAACTACTGAATTATATCTTTACCTTACCATGATGGCCTATAAAGGTGAACTGGAGAAGACCGCTTCTTTCAAAGACAAAGTTCGCAAGCAGCCTGATAACGCAAACGCAGGATTACTCACCTATCCTGTCCTGCAGACAGCCGATATCATTTTACACAAGGCCTCATTGGTTCCCGTAGGTAAAGACCAGGAGCAGCACCTTGAGATGGCGCGAACATTCGCTCATCGTTTTAATCACCGTTATGGAGAGGTTTTTCCGGAACCTGCCGCATTCAATTATGGAGCGAAACTGGTAAAAATTCCCAGTCTTGACGGCGCCGGCAAAATGAGTAAAAGTGAGAACCAGTACGCTACCTTATATCTTTCTGATGAAGATGATCTGATCCGTAAAAAAGTGATGAAGGCCAAAACCGATGCCGGTCCTACCGAACCATTTTCAGTAAAGCCGGATTATATTGAGAATATCTTTTTGCTGATGAGACTGGTAAGTTCACCTGAGGTAATAAACAAGTTTGAAGAAGACTATAATAACTGTGCAATACGTTATGGTGATATGAAGAAGCAACTGGCTGAAGATATGGTGCGGTTTATTTCCCCCATACGTGAAAAGGTAAACAGCATACTGGCTGATGAAAAATACCTGCATCATGTTATGCAACTGGGCGCTGAAAAAGCAAGGAAAAGCGCTGTTGTCACCATGCAACAGGTAAGGCAGGCAATTGGACTGAATTACTATTAGCTATCAGCAGTCAGCTATCAGGAGGCTACCGCCTTTTATATTTCCTCCTGATAGCTGATAGCTGACGGCTGATAGCAAAAACATCCAGGAGAATAATTAAATATCTTTTATGATTTCACTTTTACTATTTTAAATTTAAAAATGGCTAAGAATAAAAAACCGAAACATCTCGCTGTTGCAGGAAATATTGGTGCAGGAAAAACTACTCTCACTGAATTGCTTAGCAAACATTACAAATGGATACCGCAATTTGAAGATGTGGATCACAATCCCTACCTGAACGACTTTTACGATGATATGCCCCGCTGGAGCTTTAACCTCCAGATATTTTTTTTAAACAACCGGCTTAATCAGTTGCTGGAAATTAATGAGGGCACGGAGACCGTGATTCAGGACAGGACCATTTATGAAGATGCGCATATTTTTGCGCCCAACCTGCATGAAATGGGACTGATGAGTCAACGTGATTTTTCCAACTATTTTACTTTCTTTGAAACCCTGAAAAAAATGGTTCAGCCGCCCGACTTGCTGATCTATTTGAAGGCATCCGTACCTACTCTTGTAGCGCAGATACAAAAAAGAGGAAGGGAGTATGAAGAAAATATAAGACTTGAATACCTCAAACGATTAAATGAATATTATAATAAATGGACTGAAAGTTACAAAGAAGGACCCATCCTTGTTATTGATGTAGATAAAAACAAATTTGCAGAAGATAATGAGCACCTGGGAGAAATCATCAGCAAGATAGACGCTCAGTTTTATGGGTTATTTTAGCTTGCAGGTATCACTTTGTGCCGCTCTAGTGTCGGGTCAAATATGAACTTACGTATCAAAGGTAGTAGCTTAAACTTTCAAATGTTTTAACCGCAGAGGGCACAGAGGTGGAAACTCTCAGCGCCCTCTGTGTTTCCTCCTCTGTGCCCTCTGCGGTTAAAAAACTGATCGAATGGCTGATGGTTATACATCACTTCACCTGTGAAACGACACTATCACTTCTAAAGTCGACAGCGTTAATTGCCTGTTACTTATACCCTGAAAATGCCTGCAGTTGTCGCAGCGAGTTATCAATTTTTGCCAGCCAGTTTTTTTGTTGTGTAACATTTCTTGAATGGTCGGTTTGCTCGTCATACTGATCCTGTGTATCCTTTAGCTCTTTCATGGTGTTACGATAAATCGTGTTGATGTCTTTATTAAACGAGCCAGGCTGATAGCGATACGCTTTCAATGATTTATTCAGCTTACGTGTATATAATTCCGCGATATCAAAATGCCCCTGTTCATGTGAAAGGATGTATTCATTTTTTACCCGTCCCCACGACTTACTCTGATCAAAATTACAGCTCAATTCATAGTGAAATGTCTCACCGTTTGTAGTAAAACTCATTAATATGCCACTACTGGTTAAAGCTGCATTACCCGCATTTTCAGGTGGCATTGCCTTGAAGTCGGTCCAGTTTAATCTGCGTGTTGCATCCCATTGAATTTGTTCAGGACTAATGCCAGGTTCACTAAACGATAATAAAATAAATGCTGTCATTAACAAACGCCCTATCATACACTAAAATTAAAATCTTATAACGTAAGCTGGTATTACTGTTTCTAAAAGAATGGTTAATATTAATTGTTAGTGGTTAATTGTTAATTATGAATGGTTTCTAAATTAACAATTAACCACTAACAATTAACAATTAAACTAAATGCTCTACCCGAAAAATATTAGCGGTGTTATTTTGATATATTGCATCAATTAACGGTAGTGGCAGCATCATTATCCTGAATAAAATAATAAAATACATGAAGTATAAAACACTGAATCCGGCCATTTTTGTAAATAACCGTAAAAGGTTCACTGAAAAAATGGAACCTTATTCTATTGCCATCTTTAATAGTAATGATGAGCTGCCAAAAAATGGTGACCAGTTATATACCTTCAAGCAAAATTCAGATTTATACTGGTTAACCGGAATTGAACAGGAAGATTCCATGCTGGTAATTTTTCCGGGTAATCCTGATCCGAAATACCGGGAAGTGCTGGTACTGGTTCGTCCTAATGAACTAAAAGAAAAATGGGATGGCCACCGGCTTAGGGTAGAAGAAGCCAGGGTTATTTCAGGTATACAAACTATTGTGTGGTTAGATATCCTTGATAGTCTGTTACAGCCCTGGATACATATTGCAGATACGATTTACCTTAACAGCAATGAGAATGACCGGAAGGCAAACCTGGTACAGGTACGAGACTATCGTTATGCCAATGAAACGCGGCAGCGTTATCCGCTTCATCAATATAAAAGAAGCGCTAAAATTTTACGGGAACTTCGCGGCATTAAAACTTCTTTGGAAGTGGAAGTCATGCAACATGCGGTAGACATTACTGAGAAAGGATTCCGCCGGTTGCTAGAGTTTATTAAACCCGGGGTTTTTGAATATGAAATAGAAGCGGAGATCTATCATGAATTTTTGCGTAACAGGGCTACCGGTCCTGCATATTCCAGCATCATTGCCAGCGGTGATCGTGCCAGAACGCTTCATTATGTCAGCAACAACCAGGAATGTAAAGATGGCGAATTGATACTGATGGATTTTGGCGCCGAGTACGGCGGGTACTGTGCCGACCTAACCCGCACAGTACCGGTAAACGGAAAATTTACCGACAGGCAAAAACAGGTTTATAATGCCTGCCTGCACCTGCACAATTACGCTAAAAGCCTGTTGAAACCTGGCATCAGCATAATAGATTATACAGAAATGATGGGGGATGAAGCAACAAAAGTGTTCGTAGATATCAAATTACTACAGCAAAATGATATCAATAAAGAAACCCCTGAAAAACGTGCCTATCGTAAATATCTTTATCATGGTACCTCACATCACCTGCGCATAGACGTACATGACCTGGGAAGCCGCACAGAGCCGTTACTGCCTGGCATGCTGCTGACAGTGGAACCGGGCATCTATATTGAAGAAGAGAACATGGGTGTTCGAATTGAGAACAATATCTGGATCACGGAAAACGGTAACGACGACCTGTTTAAGAACATTCCCATTACCGCGGAAGAAATAGAAGAATTGATGAAGTGAGAGAGGAGCTCAGTATGTTAAGCTATCTTTAAAGAATATTCAATAAGCAATTTTCAATAATCAATATTCAACTTGATTAAATGATTCATTGAATATTGATTATTGAAAATTGCTTATTGAATATTTAAAATGACGTTCGCTATCGTATTGTAATGGAAATTAATCCCGCAGCACTATTAATCATTTAATGAAACAAATCCCAAACATCTTCGCCCTGTTGAACCTGTTTTCCGGTTGCATCGCAATTGTATTTGCA
>CAXTDO010000353.1:0-6636 GCA_964242315.1 uncultured Flavihumibacter sp. | reverse complement strand
AGTGATGGTATCTTTGCGGTAGCCATTACACTTTTGTCAATTGAATTAGGTATTGATATCTCATCTATTGAGACACATCATCCTTTAGGAGCAACATCTAATCCGGAGCTTTGGGTACACTTATTAGCTTCCTGGACAAAGTTGTTTGCTTATTGTAATTCGTTTGCTTCCGTGCTGCTTATGTGGATGGCTCATCATCAAATATTTAAACTGCTTAGCACCACAAACAATAAATTAATTTTAGTGAATGGGTTACTGTTGCTGATCATAGCCTTAGTACCATTTCCCACAAAAACAGTAGGTGAATTCTTACTGACAGACGCTCGAAAAACAGCCATCTTATTCTATACAGGATATTGTTTGTTAGTGACTTTAATATCCATCTTCTTTATACACACAGTAAAAAGTGGCAACGGACATCTGCTTTTAAAGAATGTATCTAAAGAAACAGTCCGGCAAATCTCTAAAGGATTATATACCGGGACGATGTTAAATGCCTTTATTTTTATAATTGCATTTTTTTTACCTGTGATAGCACTTAGTTCGAATTTCTGTATGTGGATCTTCTGGGCATCAACCTCAAGTGTATCAAAAATAAATAAGTATGCTGCTCACGAATAAATTTGGAAAGAGCTGGAATGAAGAAACAAATTGCTGCCTGCTTAACAGAAATATATGCAAATCAGGAAAAGCGGTATTAACATTAGATTGTTACGTGAACAAATTACCAATGAGAACTGTAAAGAAGACGGCTTTTGCAAAAGAGTTTGCTGCCTTTTCCAGGTAAAAGCAATAACATTGTGATGTAGCGATAAGTAACCCGATTTATTTAAAAAGATCAGTGAAATTGATCACCTGGAAAACCAAAGATCATCGTCTACGCAGTTACATACAGATTAAATTGTATGCGACCTCATTTTTTAATACGCCGTCGTTTAGTAAACTACTTAAGAATTAAACGTCTTTATTTTCGCTGGAAACCAGGCAGTGTCCAATTGAAACATGTTGTAGGCAGACTGAAACCAGGCCAATACTTATCTTAGAATGATGAATCAATTCTTATTCTCCACCGGTATTGAAAACAGCTATCCCACTATCAACAAAGGCCGGGTGCGGGTTGATGAAATGGAAAAATGCGGCCATTATCAACACTGGCGCAAAGATTTTGACCTGGTGGAAGAAATGGGCATCCAGTTTTTACGTTATGGTCCCCCGATACATACAACGTGGCTTGGTGTGGATCATTACGACTGGTCTTTCGCTGACGAAACCCTGCAAGACTTGCATCGACGCAATATTTCCGTCATCATTGATTTGTGTCACTTTGGGCTGCCTGACTGGCTGGGCAATTTTCAAAACCCTGAGTTTCCAGAGCTGTTTGCCGGTTATGCCCGTGCCTTTGCCCTGCGCTTTCCCTGGGTGCAGTTTTACACGCCGGTGAATGAAATGTATATCTGCGCAAAGTTCTCTGCATTGCTGGGCTGGTGGAACGAGCAGTTACAAAGCGATGAAGGATTTGTTACCGCTCTAAAACACCTCGTAAAAGCGAACGTGTTGGCCATGCACAGCATTCTGGACGTAAGGCCCTCGGCTATGTTCATTCAAAGTGAAAGCAGCGAGTTCCACCACGCCGACAGCCTCGCGGCCGTGAAGCCGGCAGAAATTCTGAATTATAAACGTTTTCTATCACTGGATCTGAATTACGGCCATCGCGTTGACTCCGGCATGTACGAGTACCTGATGGATAATGGCATGTCGCGTGATGAATATCATTTCTTTTTAAAGAACAAGGTTAAGCAACGCTGCATCATGGGCAATGATTACTATAATACCAACGAGCACCGCGTTGCGGCTGATGGCAGCCTGCAACCTGCAGGTGAAACATTCGGGTATTATGTAATCACGGAGCAATATTATAAGCGATACTACCTGCCAATCATGCACACTGAAACCAACTTTGCCCAGGGCCCGAAAGGCGATGAAGCTGTGCAATGGCTTTGGAAGCAGTGGACCAACGTGCTGCGTATCCGCTACGATGGCGTTCCCATCGTCGGCTTTACCTGGTACTCACTTACCGACCAGGTAGATTGGGATACCGCGTTGCGGGAAAACAATGGACGAGTAAATCCACTCGGCCTGTACGATCTCAATAGAAACATCCGCCCTGTGGGGGAAGCCTATAAGAAAATCATCAACGACTGGCGGTGGGTATTGCCTGCACAACGGCTGTTTACACAAGAAATTATTGAAATGCCTGGCGATTTGAACACAAATTCCTATTCAAAACAATCTTAAAATTTATGCGGTTTCAGGATAAAGTAGTCATTATCAGCGGCGGTTCCGCCGGCATTGGCCTTGCGGTTGCACAGCGTGTAGCAAGTGAAGGAGCTCGCTGTGTATTGGTAGGGCGGAACAAAGACAAACTCGATCAGGCGGCTGATATGGTGCGCAAAGCCGGGGCTCCGGACGTATGGAGCAGTGTTTGTGACGTGGCCATTGAAGAACAGGTAGCAGCTACCGTGGCCGGAACGCTGGAACGATTTAACCGGGTGGACTGTATTATTAACAATGCGGGACAGATGGAGTTTAAGCCAATTAAAGAACTTACCGGCAATGATTGGCAAAAAGCTTTGGGTGTGGATTTGCTGGGCGCTTTTTACTTTATGAAGCAGGCGTTTTTGCATATGAAGCCGGGCGGCAGCCTTGTGAACGTGTCCAGCATTCACGCTGTTGAAACTCAGGCTTTGGTAGCGCCGTATGCTGCTGCAAAAGCGGCGCTTAATTCACTCACGCGCTCAGCCGCCATTGAAGGACATGAATTGGGCATTCGCGTCAATGCTGTACTGCCCGGAGCTGTGGATACGCCTATGCTCTGGAGTAATCCCAACGTGAAATCGGGTGCTGAGAAAATAGATAAGTCGCTTGTGGGCCGGCCGGAAGATGTAGCGGCTACTATTGCTTACCTGGCTTCCGACGATGCGATGTTTGTGCAGGGGGCGGAAATACGGGTAGACGGTGGCCGGTTAAATAGGCTATGAGATATCTCGTACACTTATTAGTTGTTTATAAAATACTCACAACCAGTAAAGCGGATTAGAATATTTGACTTTAATGGTGAGTCAAACTGAAAACTTTTAATGTATTTGATTATTGATCCCAACACACACCAAAGTTGCAAAATGTCCAATTTGCCAAACCTTCCTTTGATACTTTGGAAGTTGTAAGCATTATAAATACTTTTGGATACCTGTTAGACTTATATTGAACTTGAACTGTACTAGAGTTTGTATTATCTGTTGCAAACGATTTAAATCCTAATTGTGACTGTAAGTATTGTATAATGCTTAATGAGCAGATTGCCGCCAATACTTTAAACGTTCATCATACTTTCTGTTTCTGTGTTTTGTCTTTAAATAACCCTAGGGCTTTATGCTCGTTGGAAAAATTTTGATATTCTTGTCTGATACGTTTGTTATCCATTCATACAAATTATTTTTTCAACGGACAACTGAATGACACTGCTATAACTTGGCATTTTTCATGATTTGTAATTTAATGGTAAAGGGCAATCTATTTAAAGTGCTTATCTGGTGAAATTATATAACAGGGTTTTCTGTCGTAATTAAAAAACTGCATTTGTGAAGGTCAAGAAATTTTTTTTCGTCCGGACGGATTTGCTGCATATAATGTTCCGATGAAAACACTTTCGCAATAGATTCCACATCATCAAACCAAAGTTCTGTTATGCCATCATACGGCAGTGCCGGTAATTCAGGTAATGATACAGGTAATGTGTGGCACTGTATGTATTTGCGTACAAACTGCCTTACTTCTGGGAGTGATGCAAATAAAGGCGCATGATTGTTTTTGTGATATTGCACAAAATCTTCCTGATTCATATCAGCATGCCTGTGAAGAAAAATTGAAAACTTAACCATAGTATTTTATTTTTTGTTGCACGAAATTACTATCGGTTGGAAGCTTGCACCGTTGACTTTGGTTAAGAATCATTTTTCTGATAATCTTTTCCGGATCCTGCTTAACGATTCAGGCTTAATACCCATATAAGAAGAAAGATGAAACTGAGAAACATGACTCAATAAATTGGGATGGTTTTTAAGAAGATAAAGGTATCGCTCTTCCGGCTTCATAAAAAGCAGCATATCTACCCTTTCATTTAACTGCAGGTAAACATGCTCAGCCGTTAACCTGCCGAAATTATTCCATGCAGATGATGTTTTGTATAGTTGCTGTACCTCTTTATAAGGTAATATAAACAACGCTGAATCTTCCATTGCCTGCCAATAATAACGTGATTGTTTTTGTAAAAGTAAACTCTGAAAGTCGACGAAAAAATTATTTTGATCCGTGAAGCGGTAATTTATTTCATTACCATAAAAATCAATATAATACATTCTAACGAAGCCCTTAATTAAGAAAAATATATTCTTGCATACTTCGCCTTCTCTCAAAATATGATCATGCTTTTTTATGGTTTTGTTTTGAAGCAAGGGTAACAATAACTCGAAGTCGGAAGAGGACATTTGTATAATAGCACAAACCGTTTTTTTTAAGCTATCTGTGTTTAAGTCGGAAAAATGGTTTTCGTTCAATGTAATTGATTTGTCATAGCTTTTGAAATGTCAAGACATATGGCATACAAAAAGAGTAATTTAAAAAAGAAGCTGACGTTAACAAATTCCTTTAATACTTTCCACGTGATCATTTAACTACTGTGGCCTCACCTTCAACGGTCAAGTTAGTAAAAAGTCCTCTTACTTCAATCAATGCAGTAACTTGTTAATGCCATGCTTAGCGATCCAACCAAGATACAGGCCAACACATGTAGAAAAAACTCTGGAAACAAATGCTGAAAGATACGTCCCGTCAGTCAGCATTTTGGCAATACCCATGTTGTACTTTCGTGATTCTTTTGTGAAGTAGACGGTCGGTTTATTTTGGTTATTATAATTTAAAATTTATCTCAAAAAAGTTAAGCAGGCATTTAAAAAAGTTCGTGATATCTTTTGCAAATAAGCTGGGTTGCTCCATAGCCGCAAAATGTCCGCCTGCTGGCATTTCTGTTCAATGTTGGATGTTGAAACCTTTCTCAATATAAGCACGTGGAGGGGTAGGTAATTTTTTTAGAAATTTGGTACACTCAACTGGTATTTTTACAAAGTCAGCTTCGTCAAATATTAATGTAGCTTACTGTTTTCATTATGAATACGAATAGGTGAATGAATAGTGTGTATGATCCAGTTGAACATTATTTTCCAACATTTTCTTTCCTGAAATGAATACCCCAATTTAAAATTTCATCAACCAATGGTTTCATCGAAAGCCCTAATGGTGTTAAAGAATACTCTACCGTTACGGGCATACTATCATAAAGTGTTCTGGAGATGATTTTGTTCATCTCCAGAGCCTTTAATTCTTGTGACAACATTTTGGGTGATATGTCCACAATATCCCGTTGAATTTCTCCAAATCTTTTGTTGCCAAAAGTCAACGCTATAATAATGGGTATTCTCCATCTGCCTTGAATTACTTCCATTGTATCTCGTGTAACCATAAGCTTTTGCCGACATAATACTTCTTTTTGATTCATAGCTTCTTATTTCAGGTTTACTTACCTATAGGTAACTACTTACTTACAGGTAACTACTATATTTTATATAGTAAAGATATCTATTTTTGTATTCTATTAAAAATCTAAATAAAAGATCATGACAAATTCTTCAACATGGGTCATAGACACCCTCCACTCCGATGTAATTTTTAAAATTAAGCATCTGGTAATTTCTAATGTAACCGGGTCATTCAAAAAATTTGAAGGTAATATGGTTACCCAGGGACATGACTTTAATAATGCAAAAGTAAGTTTTACAATTGATGTAAAAAGTATCGACACAAACCAGGAACAACGTGACGGGCATTTGCAAACAGGCGATTTTTTTTCAGCGGACTTATACCCCAAGATTATTTTTGAGTCCACGTCGTTTGTAAACATAGGGGGTAGTGATTACAAAATGATTGGTAACCTCACATTGAAAGGTGTAACGAAACCGATTGAATTAAACGTAGAATATGGCGGTGCACAAGATAACGGGCATGGTATCCTAAAACACGGTTTTGAAGTAACTGGAATAATAAACCGCATGGAATTTGGAATGACATGGAATAAATTGACAGACACTGGTGGTCTTGGGTTAGGCGAAAACATTAAATTAATCGCAAACATTCAAGTTGCAGAATTGGTTAAAGAAGCTATCACCATTGAAGCGTAATTATAAATGTATCTTGAACTGCTTAAAAATTACGGTTTTCAATAGCATAAAACTCGCACTAATACACAATGGTATACTCCATCATGAGAAAAGTTGTACTCTTTTTCGTTTGCTGTCATTTTTTTAATTGATGGTTGCTTGTATTATGTAAGTGTCCAACAGGGTTGCCGCTAACGAACCAGTATTACCGATCGTGGAATAGTTGAAAAGGCTCTGCGTGGCAACCGAAGTTCATTATTTATTTAAAGTTTAAGTTAAAAACTTTCTATTTTATTACAGAATTGGATTTAGAGATAAGCGGAAACCCCTCCATCCAAAGGAATCATTGTGCCGGTTAAATAACAAG
>CAXTDO010000352.1:0-6645 GCA_964242315.1 uncultured Flavihumibacter sp. | reverse complement strand
TTCTTTTTTACATTTTATATAACCAAAACAAACTTGCTATTATGAAGAAAGATCTAGAATCCGTCTTTAGATCAGGCTCAAGATTAATTTTCTTTACAGTCTTCCTGATCTTTACATTTATTGCAAATACCCTAGCCCAGACTGTTACAGGTACCGTAGCTAACAAAAGCGGTGATAAACTTCCGGGTGTTACGGTTCAGGTAAAGGGCACCAACACAAGCACCTCCACTGATGCCTCAGGTTTCTTTAGAATTAATGCTTCCGGAAGATCAGAACTTGTTATCAGTTCGGTTGGCTTTAAAACACAGGAAGTAGGTGTTGAAGGCAGAAAAGACATCCAGGTCACCCTGCTGTTGGGCACTGAAGACCTGGGCGAAGTGGTAGTAGTGGCACTGGGACTCAGGAAAGAAGCCAGGAGATTGGGTTATGCCACCGGTACTGTCAGCACAGAACAGATCACCACCAATCGTACAACAAATCTGGGTAACAGCCTGCAGGGAAAGGTAGCCGGGTTAAATGTCTCCCCGCCAGCCAGCGGCCCGGGAGGGTCGTCTAAGATCCGCGTTCGCGGACAATCGTCTTTCGGTGGCGATAACACACCACTTATTATTTTGAATGGTGTTCCCATGAGTAATTCAAGTGTTTCCGCCGGTGGTTCTGCAGGCAATGGTACCGGTAACCCTACAGGCGGATCTTCCGACCAGGGTGATGGCCTGCAAAGTATCAACCAGGATGATATCGAATCCATAACAGTACTTAAAGGAGGCGCCGCTGCTGCATTATACGGTTCACGTGCCAAAGATGGCGCTCTAATCATCACTACAAAAAGTGGTAAAGTGGGCTCAGGTATCGGTGTTGAACTGAACTCAAACTTCCAGGCAGACAGGGCGCTTGATTATACTGATTTTCAATATGAGTACGGTCAGGGTGAATTTGGCGCAAGGCAAAAAACACTGGCGGATGCCCAGAGCTCCGGCGTATTTGCTTTCGGCGAAAAATTTGATGGAGTGCCGACGATCCAGTTCGATGGATCAATGCAACCATATTCCCCTAATAAAAATCGTATTAAGGATTTCTACCGTACCGGAACCAACTGGACGAATTCGGTGGCCCTTAGCGGTGGAAATGAAAAAGGAAATTTCAGGTTGTCTTTTGCAAACACAGATGCCGCGGCCATTGTTCCAAATTCCGACTACCATAAAAAGATCGTGAACATCGGACTGAATTATAAATTCACGCCTAAGTTGTCAGTACTACTGAATGCTAACTATTCCAATGAGTACAATCATAATCCTCCTCAGATTGGAATACAGGATATGAATGCCAACACCACTATCTATACTTTGGCCAACAGCATCGATGTGCACTGGCTGAAAAATACCTATAAAGATGTTAACGGCAATGAACAGCCGCTTGCCAGGTTCACCAATAGAAATAACCCTTACTGGGTGGCTTACCAGCGTTTTGAAAATGTAAGGCGCGACCGGATATTGGGAAATATGTCACTCAGGTATCAGTTGCTTGACTGGCTATACATCCAGGGACGTATCGGCCAGGACTATTATACGCGTCCGTACAATTATGACAGGCCTACAGGAACCCGTTCTATCGGCGCGGTAAGTACCGGCTTTAATGGCTATTACTACCAGGATATCACCACCTACCGCGAACGCAATATGGATTTCCTTATAGGCGGCAATAAAACCTTTGGCAAATTCGGAATAGACATAACATTAGGCGGTAACCAGCTACAGCAGATATATGATAATGTAAGCACGGCTGTCACCAATTTTTACGTGCGTGACCTGTATACTATAGGTAATGGACAAACGAAGAGTCCTAATTATAATTACAGCAAGAATAGAGTGAACTCATTGTACGGCGCTGCTGAGTTTTCATTTGATAATTATTTGTTTTTGAATCTTACTGCACGTAATGACTGGTTCTCTTCATTAAATATCAATTCAAATAACTATCTCTATCCTTCCGCAAGTGTAAGCTTTGTTTTTACAGAAGCATTTGGTTTCAAACCGTCGTGGTTGAACTTTGGTAAATTGCGTGCTTCCGTTTCCGGTGTGGGCAGTGGTACCAGTCCATATTCCAACAACCTGTATTACTCTGTAAACGCCAATCAATTTAACGGGAATGCTTTAGGAGGAATCTCCGGTGCTGTGAGTCCGAACCCAAACCTGAGGCCTTTAAAAGTGGAAGAGAAAGAACTTGGACTTGAGTTGCGAATGCTGGATAGCAGGCTTAATCTTGACATGGCTGTTTATAAGAAAAACACTTTAGATGAGATACTCAATGTTGATATTTCCAATACTTCCGGTTTCAGCCAAACCAAGGTAAATGTTGGCAAGTTGGAAAACAAAGGCATCGAAGCTTTATTAACGATCATACCTGTAAAAGCAAAAAATTTCAATTGGGAAACAGGCTTTAACGGAAGCTATAATATCAGCAAAGTAATTGAACTGGCTAATGGTCAGCAGCGTTTCGACGTAGGTACCGGTGAGTTTTTTGGATTTGTATCGCACGAAGTAGGTATGCCACTAGCCTCGTTAAGAGGATTTGATTACCTCAGGGATGCGAAAGGAAATATCCTTACCTCGGGAGGACTGTTTCAGAAAGGAAATCTGATCACCTATGGTAGCGCCATACCGAAATGGGTCGGGGGCTGGCTCAATACTATTACTTATAAAGGCTTCCGGATTTTTACCCAGGTGGATTTCAAAGCAGGATATAAAATTATGTCTAATTCAAATTTGAATTTTTACCGGGAAGGATTATCAAAGGAATCTCTTGTAGGCAGGAATGGAGGTGTTAAGTTTGCAGGGGTTAATGCAGATGGTACGCCTAATACGAATTCTGTTGAGGCAGAGCTGTTTTATTCCACTTACCGCAGCACGGCTATAGCTACCCCTTTTATTTATGATGGCAGCTTTGTACGCTGGAGGTCTTTATCTGTCGGGTACGATCTTTCCAAATATCTTAAAAAGACTTTTATTAAAGGACTTAGCGTTTCAGCAGTGGTTCATAATGTGCTCATGATTAAAAAGTACATTGATAATCTTGATCCCGAAGCTCAGGTATCAGCTTCAGACAACCTGCAGGGTATTGAAACACACACCCTGCCTACTACGCGCAGTTTTGGCATGAACGTAAACATCAAGCTTTAACCCATACCCAAATTATTTTTATGAAACGATTGTATATCTATATTGTCCTTTTCGGTTTATTAACCGGAATAAGTAGTTGCGATAAGGATTTTGAACAGGTGAATACAAATCCTGTTCTTGCAACCACACTGGATCCCATTTACCTGTTTTCTAATGCACAATTCGGTACGGCGATTAATACTGTTGCTTACCAGATGCAGATTGTACAGCAGGTAGTTACTCCCACTATCGGAGTTAATGAAGGTGGTAATCATAATGTTATTAATGATGCCAATACCAGTGCTAACTTCAATTCGTTGTATACGGCTGGTGGCGGACCGGTAGTGCTACTGTCCGACATCATTAATCAAACCAAATCAAATCCTGCCAGAAGCAACCTGTATAATATGGCCCGTATCATGAAGGCATACGTGTTCCAGATTTTGGTAGATACTTACGGCGATGTGCCCTATTCAGAAGCCGGACAAGGTTATCTGCAAGGCATCAACCTTCCCAAGTATGATGATCAGAAAGTTATTTATAACGACCTGCTGAAAGAACTTGATGAGGCAACCAAGGCTCTTGATGCTACCAAAGCTATTGAAACAGGCGATTTGTTTTATAAGGGTAACATCGCGCAGTGGAAGAGACTGGGCAATTCACTGTTGTTACGCACTGCCATGCGTTTTACAAAAGTAGATGCTGCAAAAGCCCAGCAATATGTAACTATTGCAGTTGCAGGAGGTGTTATGCAGTCTAATGCCGACAACGCGCTGATCAGCTTTAACAGCGCTTTTAACCATCCGCTTGCCAATGTGTGGCAGGGAACGGAACGTGCCAATTTTTACCTCGGTAAACCATTTGTTGACTACCTGAAAAGTACCTCCGACCCGCGCCTTACAGTAATAGCTGTAAAATATGAGTTCCCTGCTGCTACTACATTAGCGGCTGCAGGCGCCGCAGACGTAAATCCGCTCAATCAGGAGGGAATGCCGTTTGGCTACAATGAGTCTACTATTGTGAATGCCCCTAACTATCCGGGAAAAACAGGTGCAGCCTGGAAATATTCACAGCTCAACAGGAGTACTCTGGCAAAAATTGATGCGCCGGAGTTTTTCATAACCTATGCACAAACGCAGTTGCTAATGGCCGAAGCTGTACAAAGAGGCCTGACAACAGGATCAGTGGCAACTTTTTATAATTCAGGTGTAAGAGCTCACATGGACCAGATGAAGCAATGGGATGTCTCTGCTACTATTTCCACTGCCAGTCAGGATGCTTATTTATTAGCAAATCCTTTTAATCCTGCTCAGGCTTTACAACAGATCAATACGCAATACTGGGTGGCTTCGTTTCTTAACGGCTCGGAAGCATGGGCTAATTTCCGGCGTAGCGGTTATCCGGTATTAACACCGAATCCTTATCCAAGTGCAGATCCATCTGTTAAAGGAGACTTTATCCATCGCTTAGTATATCCTTCCAGGGAACAATCTGTTAATACAGCTAATTACAATGCTGCTGTAGCCCGTATGGGTGCAGATAATCTGGCAACAAGGGTTTTCTGGGATAAATAATAATGAATTGAAATAGCTGGTTGCACTTATAAAATAAAAATTTAATTAAGCTTACTTTAAAAGTTTAACATGAAAAACATCGTACAACTATTACAGGCAAAAGAAGCGGAGGAAAAAAAACTTGCTGTTGAAAAAATGGCGCTTGAAGAAAATTCATCACATAATGGGCGACGAGGGTTTTTAAAGAAAACAGCGGCCCTCGGTGGAATGGCATTGGGTGGATTTATGTTTGCCCCTCCGGAAGACACTTTAGCGCAAACTACTTCCAATGTGAACCGTAACAGCGCTCCGTCCGACCTGAAGATTACTGATATGCGTTATGCCGTAATCATGACTACCACAGGCAGATGCCCTATTATCCGCATTGATACCAATCAGGGTATCTATGGATTGGGAGAAGTGAGAGACGGCGCCGACCAGCGTTATGCCCTGTTTCTTAAAAGCCGTATTCTGGGTATGAACCCCTGTAGCGTAGAGCTGATATTCAAACAAATCAAGCAGTTTGGTTTTCATGGCCGCCAGGGTGGTGGCGTATGCGCAGTTGAAATGGCATTGTGGGATCTGGCAGGCAAAGCCTACAACGTTCCTGCATATCAGTTACTCGGTGGAAAGTATAGGGATAAGGTAAGACTTTACGCCGATACGCCGGAAGAACAGGATCCGGCCGTTTTCAGCGCAAAAGTTAAAGACCGCCTTGAAGTAAAAGGTTACACCTGGCTGAAAATGGACCTGGGTATTGAACTCATCAGAAATATCCCCGGCACTACCGTAAATTCAAATTTCTGGAAGGGAAGCCAGTGGAATGATAAGGCAATGACTTTGGGTAATACCAAACACCAGTTTACACAAATACAGATTACCGACAAAGGACTGGATGAAATGGCAAAATATGTTGACAAAGTTCGTGCAGCCGTTGGGTACGATACACCGCTGTCATCGGATCATTTCGGGCATTTTGATCTGAATAATGGCATCCGCCTTGGCAAAAGACTGGAACCGTACCGGCTCGCATGGATGGAAGACATGATTCCATGGCAGTTTACCGAGCAATGGAAGGAGATAACACGTGCTCTTGAAACACCTACGCTCACAGGAGAAGATATTTATCTAAAGGAAGAGTTCATGAAGCTGGTGGATGAACATGCGGTAGATATCATACATCCCGATCTTTCTACTTCCGGCGGTTTGCTGGAAACAAAAAAGATCGGCGATTACGCCGAAGAAAAAGGCGTTGCCATGGCTATGCATTTCGCGGGTTCTCCGGTTGCATTCATGGCCAATGTTCACTGTGCTGCAGCAACACAAAATGTACTGGCATTAGAACATCATAATATTGATCTGTCTTACTGGGAGAATTTTGTGAAGACGGTGGATGGAAAGCCGTTGATTGAAAAGGGTTTTGCCAATGTGCCCAATTCACCCGGACTTGGAGTAACGCTTAACGAGGAAGAAATGAAAAAACACATGGATCCGAAAGATAAAAGCTGGTTTGCGCCTACTACCGATTGGGATGACAAGCGTTCGTGGGATAGGCTATGGAGTTAGGCTCGCAGTATTTAACCACAGAAATTATCTGAACTGTGATTTATTTGATTTAATGAAGACTATGAAAAGCTCATAGTCTTTATTAAATCAAATAAATCACAGTTCAGATAAAAAAATCTTACACACCTAAAAAAATAATAATGAAACGACTAGTTTATCTAAGCATCTTATGCTTTGTTATAAGCATCACAACCTATGCACAGTCTGCAGATGAAAAAGAAGTTGCCGCTACTATAGAAAAATTTAAGAAGGCGCTCCTCGATCCCACAAAGGAAAACCTGGATGAACTTACTGCAACCGAGTTAAGCTATGGCCACTCCAGCGGAAAGATGGAAGACAAAGCCGCCTTCATGCAATCACTCATCAGCAAG
>CAXTDO010000351.1:0-6651 GCA_964242315.1 uncultured Flavihumibacter sp. | reverse complement strand
CAATCTTACCGGTGATAATGAAGCACTCATTGTAGTGGATGGTGTGGTGATTAACAATAGCAGTGGTAGAAGGTCTGCCAACAGAAGCGACCAGGTATATGCAACTAATTCAGACAACCTTCCTGCAGATTATGGAAGTTCGCTGAATGATATCAACCCGGAAGATATAGAGAGTGTGTCTGTACTGAAAGGGCCTGCCGCGGCTGCATTGTATGGACAGCGCGCGGCCAACGGTGCGATCATTATCACCACCAAATCTGCAGCCGCAAAAAAGAAAGGACATTTTAACGTGCGCTATACTTTGAACGGCAGCGTTGAGGAAGTAAACAGGTATCCTCAGCTGCAATATGAATATGGGCAGGGTTTGGGCGGGGCGCTCTATTATTCTTACGGCGCAACAGACGACGGTGCCAGTACCAGCGGTACCAGCTCCGCCTATGGTCCTAAGTTCAATGGGCAATCTTTCTATCAGTACGACCCTGTGCGTCAGACGGCAGGGTTGCAACGCACTCCATGGAAAGCATATGACAATATTAATGATTTCTGGAACCGCGGGCAGGACCTGAAAAACAACCTTAGCATAGATGGCAGATTGGGTACTACAGGCATCCGTATCAACGTTGGCACAGAAAACGATAAATGGATTGTACCCAAAACCGGCTTTGATCGCAAAAACATAGCGTTGACAACCAATTCAGACATCACCAAAAAATTGAAACTTTCGACTAAACTAAACTACGGTTTCAGAAACAGCGATAACCTCCCCGCAACAGGTTATGGAAACCAGTCATTAATGTATTGGTACATTTTCTGGCAACCAAGCGCTGATTTTAACTGGCTGCGAAATTATTGGGCGGGTGGAAACGGCAGTACTTATGACAGTCTTTACAAATTTATCCGCTATCCCTTTTCTTCTTTTCCGGAGAATCCATTTGCGATCGTAAATGAATTTTTAAATAAAACAAGAAGAAACAATGTCACCGGAAACGTATCGCTAAATTACCAGGCAACCAAAGAGTTGAGCTTTATGTTGCGAGGTAACCTCGACTGGATGAATGATAAGCGTGAGCAGGACCGGCCTTACGATGCTGGGACGCGGCTGCCTACAGGTTCTGTACGAAAACAGAATATTTCTTCACAGGAAAAAAGTTTTGACTTTCTGGCCAGATATTTCAAAGAGCTCAATCATGACCTGAAACTTGGTGTAAGCCTCGGGGGCAGCCAATTGAAAAACAGGTATTACAAAACGGATGTAAGGGCTGATGGATTAAAATTCCCAAAAATACGGCCTGACGGTTCACCATATCCACAGATATACAGCCTGGACAGCAGCCTGTATGGACTTACTTACTATCCCGATACAAGCCGCTACCAGATTAACAGCCTTTATGGGATCATAAATGTTAGTTATAAGAACTTTTTATTTGCAGAAGTCACCGGCCGCCAGGATTGGAACAGTGTACTGGCCACTCCCAAAAGAACGGGTAACGTAGGATTTTTCTATCCCTCTATTAACACCAGTTTCATTCTGTCGGATGTTGTAACACTGCCCGATTTCATTACTTATGGCAAGCTAAGGGCGTCCTTTGCACAGGTAGGTAGCGGCGGTACCACTCCGTATAGAACTGCCTATTCTTACGGACTGGCAAGCGGTGGTATCTACCCGGACAGTGCGCTGGTTAGTCCGACTACGCTGCCAAACATTAATTTAAAACCTCTGCTGACTTCAACTTTCGAGTTGGGCACAGAACTGCAATTTCTTAACGGCCGGTTTGGGGTTGATCTGTCCGTATATTTTGGAAATACCAGGAATCAGATACTTACCAGAACAGTAGATGCGTCATCAGGGTATAGCGCTTCCCTGATCAATGCGGGAAAAGTAAGGAATAATGGCCTGGAAATACAGCTTAATGCCAAACCTCTCGTAAGCCCGAGAGGTGTTAACTGGAGCGTTTATGGAACTTTTTCTTTCAATCGGAACAAAATCCTGTCGATGCCCGATAGTTCGGTATTGCTGCGGGCCGGCAACATCGCGAGTGGTCAGATAGTAGCATCAGTGGGTGGTAGTCTGGGGGATATATATGGTCTCGGTTACAAGCGCAGTCCCGATGGGCAGGTAATTTTTGATCCTGCTACCGGGTTTCCAAAGATCACAGATAATATTATTTACCTGGGCAACACCACACCTAAATACAAGTTCAGCCTTGGCAATAATTTTCGATTTAAGAACTTCAGTCTAAACATTCTGTTCGATGCGCAGGTAGGCGCCGTAGCGTATTCTTTAACACATTACAAATTGGTGGAGCAAGGCAAACTTAAGAGTACATTACCAGGCAGGTACAACGGTATTACCGGTAACGGTGTAGTTCAAAACGCCGATGGCACCTACCGCAAAAACGATGTGCTGGCAACTGATATCGACCAATATTATCAATACAGCATGGGTAGCTACAATGCTGAGGGAAGTACTTTCAACACTGATTTTTTAAAGTTCCGCGAAGCTTCTCTATCCTATTCTTTCAAGCCGGCATTGCTTAAAAAAATCGGTTTAACCACGGCGAGTGTGGGTGTTTACGGGCGTGATCTCTATATATGGTCACCGTGGCCAATATTCGATCCTGAGTTTGGCACCCTATCCGGCTCAGACATAGTAACAGGTTTTGAAACGGGACAGCTCCCTTCCACGCGAACAATGGGATTTAGTTTATCAATAGGGTTATAATGAATTTGCATAAGATCTGATTAATCATAAAATTACACGGATGAGAAGGCAATTATTTATAGTATGTATGGGTTTGATGGCATTGACAATGCTCAGTTCATGCAAAAAAGATTTTGACAAGCTGAATACAGATCCTATCAACATCCTCGAAACAACCCCGGACAAGTTGCTGGCTCCGGCATTGGTGAATGCTATCTGGCCCGGCATGAGCCGGAACAGGAGCTTTAACAACGAACTGATGCAGGTAACGGTTTCACAAAGTGATGGTGATAATACGGTATTCAGGTACGCTTTTAAGAATAGCATGTCTGACTATTTATGGAATGCCTGGTATGTGCAACTCACCAACTTCAAACAGGTAGACAGCCTGGCACGCATAGACAAATCCACCAATATATCTTACCAGGGTATAGGGAAAATAGGCGAAGTATGGTTATTTTCTATGCTCACAGATATTTATGGCGATATTCCATACTCACATGCGCTCCAGGGAGACCAGCAAAATGTAATACCGGTCTTTGACAGGCAGAAAGATATTTATCTCGATATGTTTAAGCAGTTGGAAGCAGCCAATACTCTGCTTACATCGGGCACTGCTATCTTGGGCACCAGTGACCCTGTATATAAGGGAGACATAGCTAAATGGAGAAAATTTGGCAATTCATTATACCTGCGCCTTCTGTTGCGTATATCGGGTAAGGCGGAGGTACAACAGCAGTGTATCTCCAAAATAAAACAGATTGCAGATAACCCTTTGCAATACCCCGTTTTTCAAAGCAATGCCGATTGTGCCAGGATACTTTGGAGTGGGGGTGTCAGTTCAACCGATCCCTACACTTCACCCTCCGTAAACGGTATTCGTGCGCAGGATTTTCGTGGCCCGGCGGTTTGCAGTTTCTTCTTAGACAATTTAATTGCGTGGGCAGATCCCCGTTATGTATCCTCTACTCCGTATGGTTCGGGTAGTATTGGCCGCTTCGGCATTGCCCAGGCCAGCGGTGGTGGATGGTATGGCGTGAAAAGCGGATACACGCCAGGCGCAGGTGATTTAAAAGGTTGTTATTTTCAAAGCTACGACAACACCAGTACCGGTGGTACCTGGTCGCTGCAGCAAAATGCGTTAACGGGTGTCATCATGCAATACTCAGAAGTACAGTTTATACTGGCAGAGGCATCCGCCAAAGGATGGATTGCCGGCGACACAAAAACATTTTTTTACCAGGGTACCGCATCTGCCATTAATTATTGGGTACCTAACTTTCCTGAAAGTATTTCTTCCACCAACTTTACCGCGCACCTTGCAAATCTGGCCGCCGCCAGTGAGCTTTGGAATGATAATCTTTCTTTATCAGAAAAGATGGAAATGATCCACTTACAGAAATACTATGCATTGTTCATGACCGATCTACAACAGTGGTTTGAATACCGGCGCACCGGGCATCCTGTTTTGCCAAAAGGGCAAGGCTTGTCAAACGGCGGCGTCATGCCGGCCCGCCTTGTTTATCCTGTGTATGTGCAGGCCGCCAACCCAAACAATTATAAAGCTGCAGTAGCGGCACAAGGCCCGGATGAGATATCTACCAAAGTTTGGTGGCAGTTGCCGTAGCGAATATTGGCTATCAGCTATCAGCCATCAGCTGTCAGCAGATCACAACTGATAAGCTTTGCGCCTGATAGCTCATTGTCATTTAGTTAAGGAATTGGAAATATAAACAATATCAAATAATCAATGAATGCCGTTGACATAAGTAAAAAATATTCAATATTCAGTTATCAATATTCAATCATCAATTAAGAACTCTTAATTAAATAAGAAAGGTTTTCAATTGAGAATTGAATATTGATAATTGAATATTGAATATTTTCTCTTAATAAATGACATTGGCTGATAGCTGATACCTGATACCTGACGGCTGATAGCAAAAAAATGAATCATAAAAAATTACAAAATGAAATATTTAGTACATCTCATTTTAATAGTTGTTGTAGCGGCGCCCGTCAACAGTTGCAGGAAAGATACTTACAAAAATTACCCGGGAGGAGTGCCTAACGACATCATTTCAATATTAGATGTTCGACCAATTTATAAAGGCAAGGATGTAAAACTTACTAAAGATGCGCTGGAGGGTAGTTCCCGGCTGTCTGCTGTAGTTGTATCCGACCATAAAGAGAAAAACCTTCCAACGGGTTTGCTGATAGTGCAGGATAATCGCCGCCTGCAAACGCTGCGAGGTATTGCCATAGAGCTCGGTTCTGCTGCCAGCTATAAGCCGGGAGACTCGTTAAACATCAATATCTCCGGTGGTACCTTAACACGTAAAAATGGCATCTTAACCATTACAGGCCTAACGGACGCTGATATTAAATTGGCAGGAAAAGGAGTGGTTGCCATTAACGCTGTTACAGCGGCACAGGTAAAAGCCAATTTGGATAATTATGAAAGCACGCTTTGTCTTATTAATAAATCCAGTTTTAATCCTGCGCCTAAACCGGGTGAGACAATAAGTGGATCAAAAATTATCAATGATGGCTTTGGAGATCTTACGCTGTATACCGATGCCGGTGTAACATATGCCAATAACGCCCCTTATGGACTGGCAGCCTATGTGGGGATTCCCTTTGGCACTGCTGATGGAACTGTACAGCTAAGAACAAGAAACGCAGATGATATTGTAAATATGGGTTCTTCTGCACAAGAGCTTCTGATAACCGGATTCCAAAGCGACCCTAAAGGTGGAGACGGTGGCTACGAATACGTACAAATGCTTGCCACTAAAGATATTGACTTTACCGCCACTCCTTACAGCATTATTTTTAACAATAACGCAGGCACTGCCAGTTCTGCCACTCCGCTTGATGCCGGCTGGGCTACAGGTGGGCAGCGTACCATCAAATGCAACATCACATCAGGCAGCGTACAAGAATCCCAATTCTTTTATTTTGGTTTCCAGGGCAAAAAAATCAATGGTTCGGCAGGTCCTTATTCATTTCCCGCTACAGCAAACTGGTATCAAAAAACGTATTCTACTACTGGTAATAACCTCGGTGACGGAGGGCTTGTTCGCCCAAGCGTATTTGGTACTTCTGGTCCATGGGCAAATAGCGGAAATGCATGCGGTGTGGCAATATTCAAAGGTACTACGGTCACGGAACAATCAGTACCGGAAGACGTATTGTTTGTGGCCGCAGGCGGAGCCCTCACAATTTATGATCAGACCAAAACGCCGATACTAGGCTACAGGATCTGCAACAACGATTGGTATTCTATGTTTTCAATAAACATAGATCCTGTTACGTACAAACCTGTAGTAACTCCTTATCTGTATTATCGTTCTGCTGGTAATGCTGCCAGTATGCCTTATCCTGTGAACGACAAGTACCCAACTGCAGCTACGGACGCCGGCCTCTTTAACATGATGGGTGGTGTATATAATATTTCTCTTGGCAGATGGACAACTGCCCGTAAGCAGGTTGTTGTGGAACTGGTTCAAACCACCGCAACCATTGACACTTTAGAAAGGCATCCCAGCGTAACCAAACTGGTGAAGTGACTTTAATGTCCACCATATGGACGCCGTCAATATTGGCGGTGAATCAATCATTTTAATTCTTCTGTCTGTAATTGTAATGATTAAATATTACAACTTGCTGCAACAAGCTATGCCATATATTATCGCACTACTAACATCTATCCCACAGTATTTTAACGTGGATTCTGGATTAAAATTATTATACTATATTGATTGTTTATCAATTAAGCTGCCTGTAACTAATTAATCGTGCCTTAGCGTTTTATTTAGTTTCAAGCCGTTCCTTGTTTAATGACATAGTCAAGATTTTACATTAAATAACAATGAGATAGTGTTCTGTCAAGAGCGAGTCCCGTTAGGGCAATGTCATTAAGTTAAGAGAGCTTGAATTCAAATGAT
>CAXTDO010000350.1:0-6653 GCA_964242315.1 uncultured Flavihumibacter sp. | reverse complement strand
CTGAAAAATTACAGCTTGATATTTTGCCGATCGTGATTCATGGTACCGGGTATACTATGACGAAGAACGACTTCTTATTGAAAGATGGAAGGATCACCTTAAAATATTTGCCACGCATCAAAGCGGCTGATCCCTCTTTTGGTACCGACTATGCCACGAAAACAAAAAATGTAGGCCGGTACTTTAAACAGGAATTCAGGCATCTAAGCAATGCCATCGAGCAACCCAGGTATTTTAAACAGCAACTGATCAGCAATTACCTTTACAAGGGCCCGGTGCTGGAATGGTATATGAAAGTAAAACTGCACCTGGAGAAATACTACCAGCTTTTTCATGACCTCCTGCCAAAGCAGGGCAGCATCCTCGATATTGGCTGTGGCTACGGATTTATGAGCTACATGCTTCACTTTGCAGCACCCGCCCGAATTATTACCGGCATTGACTATGATGAAGAAAAAATAGAAACGGCACAGCATTGTTTTGGTAAGGATGAGTCTGTAAATTTTGTTGCTGCTGACGTAACCGGCTTTGCTTTTGAAACCTACGATGCCATTATTCTTGCAGACATGCTGCATTACCTGCAGCCGGAAAAACAACGATGGGTAATGGAGACCTGTATTAAAAGCCTCAATCCGGGTGGAATGATCATCATCCGGGACGGTAACAAAGACCTGGTGAAAAAGCACCAGGGCACCCGGTTAACAGAATTCTTTTCAACGAAGTTTATCGGGTTTAATAAGACTGCTTCCGGGGGCTTGTCGTTTTTATCAGGCAACCTGATAAAGAAAATCGCGGCTGCTCATGACATAGAATGTAGGGAGATTGATGAAACAAAATACACCTCTAATATGATTTTTGTAATTACAAGACCTCGTTTCACCTTTTTAACCGCGGAGGAAAAGCCGAGGTAGCACGGAGGTCCACGGAGGCGCCTCCTCCGTGGACCTCCGTGCTACCTCGGCTTTTCCTCCGTGGTTAAAAAAAGCAACGCAACAAATTTACCCCGCATTTGTTATTACCACCTACTTTTATATTCAAACAAGAGGTAATGGACAATTACGACATCCTGATCATCGGCAGCGGCATGGGCGGACTGGTTTGCGGAGACATCCTCAGCAGGGAAGGCTATAAAGTTTGCATCCTTGAAAAAAACAAACAGATAGGCGGCTGCCTGCAAACGTACGTACGCGATAAAGTGATCTTCGACGCCGGCGTTCACTACCTGGGCGGACTGGAAAAAGGCCAGAACCTCTACCAGCTATTCAAATACCTCGACCTGATGGACAGGCTCAGGCTGCAGCAAATGGATAAAGATGCCTTCGATAAGATCGTTATTGATAACGATGAAAAAGAGTACGTATACGCACAGGGTTATGATAATTTCATTCAAAAGCTGGTAGCCGATTTCCCGGGCGAAAAAGCGGCCATCCAAACCTACTGCGACAGGATCAAAGAAGTGTGTATCAGGTTTCCCTTGTATAACTTAAGGTCCAACGGCCAGTACCATGAAAAGGCAAGCGTGTTGGAAATAGATACCAAGGCTTATATTGAATCGCTGACAGACAACAAAAAACTACAGGCAGTGCTTGCCGGAAACAATGCCTTATACGCCGGTCAGCCAGATAAAACTCCCTTTTATGTTCATGCCCTGATTTTAAACAGTTATATCGAAAGTTCCTGGAAATGTGTGGATGGCGGCTCACAGATTGCAAAATACATAGCAAGGAATATCCGTGAAAGAGGAGGAGTGATACAACGCAACAGCGAAGTAAAACGCATTGTTGAAGAGAATGGAGCAATAACCCATGTGGAACTTACCGATGGCACAAATATCTACGCCAAAGAATTTATTTCCAACATGCACCCTGTTAAAACTCTGGAGATCACCGACACGGAAATTATCAGGAGTGCCTACCGCAAAAGATTAAAAAATCTGGAGAATTCCATTTCATCATTCACTTTAAACATCGTCCTCAAAAAGAATTCGTTTAAATATTTCAAAAGCAATTATTATGTGCACAATGAAGGTTGTGTATGGACGGTGGCGGATTATACGGAAGAAAACTGGCCGCTTGGTTATGCTTTGTTTCTATCTGCCACTTCCAAATCAAACGAGTATGCTGAAGGGATGACCGTGCTTACTTACATGAAGTATGAAGAGATCAAAGAATGGGAATCTACATTTAATACCGTAGCGTCTGAAGAAGACCGGGGCCAGGAGTATGAGGCTTTTAAAAAAAGGAAAGCAGAGAAGTTACTGGATAGCGTAGAGAAAAAATTTCCCGGCCTGCGCAACTGTATTCATGCTTACTATACCGCTACACCACTGTCTTACCGTGATTACATCGGTAATGATGATGGTTCGTTATACGGAATCGTTAAAGATTATAAAGACCCGCTAAGAACATTTATTTCGCCACGTACTAAATTGCCCAATCTGTATTTTACAGGACAGAACCTAAACCTTCACGGTATTTTAGGGTCAGCAATGAGCGGCGTGGTAACCTGTTGCGCATTCATGGGCAATGACAGTATCATTGAAAAAATAAGAAATGCTTAGAAGAAAAAAATTCTGGAAAAGGACATTGTATGTTTTCGGGGTATTCTTTATTTTGATACTCATCGGTATCATCTACCTGTTCTCCGTAGCGATTGCCTATCCTCCCAAATCGGTGAATAAAGCGGTGTTATCCGAACAGCGTTCAGAAGGATCATCAGGTTTTTATACGTTGAATAATAACTGGTTCAGAAAAAGTAATAGTGGCTTATATGAAATGTATGTGGAAGGCCAGCCGTTTGAAATGGGTGTGATCAATGGCAAGCTCAGCAAAGAGCTGGTGATGCGTCAGGAAGATCATTTTAATGAACAGATCAATAAAATGATCCCTTCAAAATTTTACCTGCACTTTCTCAAATACTTTATCGGCTGGTTCAACCGCCATTTGGACGAAAATGTAAATGAAGAATATAAGGAAGAGATTTACGGTGTGTCAGAAGCGGCATCAAATAAGTATCAATACATAGGTTCTAATTACCAGCGCATTCTCAACTATCATGCTGCCCACGATATCGGACATGCATTGCAGAGCATGGCCCTGGTAGGTTGTACTTCTTTCGGAACCTGGGGTTCCAAATCGCAGGACAGCACCATGATCATTGGGCGCAACTTCGATTTTTATGTAGGCGATAAATTTGCTGAAGATAAAATCGTTGCGTTTTTTGGTCCGGCACAGGGTCATAAGTTTATGACGGTAACCTGGGGCGGGTTTGTTGGTGCAGTATCCGGCATGAATGAAAAAGGGTTAACGGTAACCATCAATGCCGCTAAAACCAATATCCCGTCCGGCTCTGCTACACCTGTTTCACTGGTAGCAAGGGAAGTACTGCAATATGCTGAAAACATTCAGCAGGCTGTTGCAATAGCAAAGAAGCGGAAAATGTTTGTATCCGAATCCTTCCTGGTGGGTTCTGCCGAAGACAATAAAGCGGTATTGATTGAAAAAACGCCGGAAGCGCTGGGCATCTACGATCCTCATGGGGAAGAGATCGTATGCGCCAACCACTTTCAAAGCACGGCGCTGGCAACATCAAAAGAAAATGTAGAGCAGGTAAATGAGAGCGCCTCCATGTACCGCTACCAAAGAATGAATGAATTACTACAAGCCAACGGCGTTAATACCGTTCAAAAAACGATAGAAATACTCCGTAACAGGCAGGGACTACACAATGCCGACATCGGCCTGGGCAATGAAAAAGCCATCAACCAGTTAATAGCCCATCATTCCATTGTTTTCGAGCCTAAGAAATTATTGGTCTGGGTGTCTACATCGCCCTGGCAGTTGGGCAAGTTCGTGGCGTACGATCTTAATAAAATTTTCTCCCTGAAGGGCATGAAAGAAGATCGTGAAATTTGCGATTTCAATCTTACCATTGCTGCGGATACATTCCTTCAAAGCAAGGCGTACAGTAATTTTATAACATTCAGAACAATCAGGCAGCAAATTGCGGAAGGCAGGGACGTGAACGTGGATAGCCTGGTAGCAAGCAATCCCGAATATTACCACAGCTATGTACTGGCAGGTGATTATCTGTATAAAAGAAACGATAAAAAAAGGGCACTACACTATTACCAGGCGGCTCTTACCAAAGTGATTGCTACTAAGAAAGAGGAAAAACATATAAGGGAGCAGATAAGGAAGATAATGGTTAGTGGTTAGTTATAGATGGTTAATTGTAAATTCAATGTCGTTGCCTTGAATTCTGTATCTTTTCCTAGTTGAAATTACAATTTGGTTAAAAGTCCTCGTGTCCCTTGTGGTTTACCTTTGTGTACTTTGTGGTAAAAAACTCTTGAAATTTTTAGACTCTATTAACCACAAGGGGCACAAAGGTAAACCACAAGGGACACTAGGGATGCTTACGAAGTCAACAGCATTGAATTAACAACTAACAACTAACCATTTACAATTAACATGATTCTCGGCCTTGGAATTGACATGATTGAAGTAGAGCGCATATCCACTAAAATTTCCAAAAACAACGGCTTCAGGGAATTAGTATTTTCGCCAAAAGAAATTAACTACTGTGAAACCAAGGCTCATAAATTTGAACATTATGCGGTTCGCTTTGCCGCTAAGGAAGCATTTTTAAAAGCCATAGGCACCGGCTGGACTTCCGGTACTGCTTTCAATGAAATTGAAGTGTCCAACGATCCCGAAGGAAAACCTTTCATTACTTTACTGGGACAAACAGCTTCCCTAATCAATAAGATTGGAATTACTAAAATATTTGTTTCTTTGTCGCATCTCAAAACAATAGCATCGGCGGTAGTAATCATTGAAAAATAACCATTCGTTGTTGGAAGTTTACCAGGAAAAGCACCGTATTAAAAGCATGCAGGAAGAAAAACTGCGTCACCTGCTGGCGTACCTGAACATGCATGCGCCTTTTTACCGGGAATTGTTTGTAGAAAATAAGATTGACATAACAGCTATTAAAACGCTTGAAGACCTGAGCCAAATTCCTGTCTCTGTAAAGGAACACCTCCAGCAACGTAACGACGACTTTTTATGTGTGGGCCGGGATAAGATCATTGAATACGCTTCCACTTCAGGCACATTAGGCAGCCCGGTAACTGTTGCATTAACGGAAAATGACCTTACGCGACTGGCTCACAACGAGTATACCTCCTTTGTTTGCGCTGACGGCTCGCCATCCGACATTTACCAGCTGATGCTAACCCTCGACAGGCAATTTATGGCTGGTATTGCTTATTATTCCGGTATCCGTAAACTGGGCGCCGGCATTATCCGCCTTGGCCCGGGAGTTCCTTCCCTTCAATGGGAAACTATCAACCGCATCAAACCCACTTCCATTGTTGCGGTTCCCTCTTTTATACTAAAGCTTATCCAGTTTGCGCAGGAACATCATATTGATCTGAACAATTCTTCCGTAAAAAAAGCCATTTGCATCGGCGAAAATATCCGGAATACCGATTTTTCTTTAAACATGCTCGGCAAAAAAATTACAGAATCCTGGAACATCAAACTGTATTCTACCTATGCGTCTACCGAAATGCAAACGGCATTTACCGAATGCCGCGAAGGCAGAGGTGGTCATCTTAATCCGGAATTGCTGATTGTGGAACTGCTGGATGAAAACAACCTGCAGGTAGCACCCGGAGAGCCGGGCGAAGTAACCATCACTACCTTAGGTGTTGAAGGGATGCCGCTGCTCCGGTATAAAACAGGTGATATCTGTTTGTACTTCGATGATCCATGCGCCTGCGGCCGCTCCACCTTAAGATTATCACCTATTGTAGGGCGAAAAAAACAGATGATCAAGTTTAAAGGAACCACGTTGTATCCACCGGCCTTATTTGATTTACTGACTGAGATGGAAGATATCAAAGATTTTGTGGCGGAGGTATATTCAAATGAAATTGGTTTGGATGAAGTGCTGCTATATATCCAGCCGGCAACCGACTCTTCGGAATGCGACCGTAAAATCAGGGCTTACCTGCAGGCCAGGTTGCGTGTCAGTCCTCATATAACCTATTTGTCATCAGGTGAAATACAACAAATGCAGTCAGCAGGGTCTGGCAGGAAAGCGGTTAAATTTATTGATAAAAGAAGTTAAGTCTGTTACAGCGTTGATGGTTATACATACTTGCTAATCTTAATAACAACATATTTAAGGTTGCCATTTTGATTGCGCTTTTATATCTTTATCACGTGAAAGGTCATAATAATTTAGCAGGCAGCACGTTCTGTCAGCTTTAAAACTAGCTGTATGAATAATGAAGAAATTATTGAAAGAACAAATGCCTTCCTGGTGGAAGAGTTTGAAGTGGAGCCGGATAAAATAACCCCGGAAGCTAACTTAAAAGAAACGCTGGAAATGGACAGCCTTGATTATATTGACCTGGTGGTAGTGATCGAAAGCAATTTTGGCTTTAAAGTTAAACCCGAAGATTTTTCAGGCATTGCCAGCTTCCAGGATTTTTATGATTATGTTATTTCCAGGGTGCATGAGAACGAACTGGTGTAGAATCGCCTGTCTGCTTTAAAGTGAGATTTTTTTAACCGCAGAGGGCGCAGAGGAGGAAACACAGAGGGCGCAGAGGGTTTTCTCTGCGCCCTCTGTGTTTCCTC
>CAXTDO010000349.1:0-6655 GCA_964242315.1 uncultured Flavihumibacter sp. | reverse complement strand
ACGATCAATTAAGATGCGAAGCACTTAATTGATCGGGGATGGTTGATGGCTGCAAGTGATTAGTGACTTGCAGCTAAGGTGGCACTCATATCAATCAGGCTACTTAATCACAATCATCAACCACCCCCGATGAAAACGTGCTTCGCATCGTTTTTCATCGTCCCCTCCTTGAAAAGGAGGGGAACCTGGAACCCGAACTTTAAAATCCTTACTAAATGACATCGCCCCCTTCGGGGTTAAAGAAACGAAGCCGATTGTTTAAATATGATACCTTTATCGCTTAATCAAAGCAGTGCGGAAATTCAGCTACCTTTTTATTTTCATCTTTGTGGGCGTAACGATTGTATTGTTGCTGGTGCCGAGGAAGGGTTTTTTTAAGCCTATTGATAAAGGGATACGGTTCTCTAGCCGAAGGCTTAGCTACATCCAGGTGATATTATTAATAAGTGCAATGATTTCGTTTGCAATTATGATGTTGGTAAAATACCTCATACAATTAAAATTCTGATAGTATATGGAACAACCTATTGATCTTGTCATCAACAGTCTTCAGCATGTTGGGATACCGGTGACCGATATACAAAAATCTGCGGCATTCTATGCTACGCTGGGATTCCAAAATGTAATGGAAGCGGGTTTCCTGCTTCATGCAGCATCGGGCACCTGTATCATGATGCAACGGGGTGAGATTATTATTGAACTATACCAACTGCCGGAGCCGGAACTAACGGACATCCGCAATCGGCATGATGGGCATGTGGATCATATTGCTTTTGATGTGCCTGATGTAGACGTTACTTTTGATGTGTTGAAGAAGGCCGGTTATAACATTTTGGAAGAAGCACCGGTATTTTTGCAGTTCTGGAAGAACGGGTGCAGGTTCTTCAATATCACCGGGCCTGATGGAGAACGGCTGGAGTTTAATCAGGTTTTGTAATTATTGAACTGTGATTTATTGATTTAATGAATACTATGAGATGTTTCATAGCCTTCATTAAATCAATAAATCACAGTTCAAAAAACTACTCAAACCGGTTCTTAATACCCACCTTCCTACAGTAATCTACTTCCACGCTAAACACACCAAAGTCTTCCACCACTTTACCTTTCATCTCATAAAAACCTTTACCCTGAACCGGGTAACGGCGGGCGATATCGGGAAAATGAACGGTATCGAGCCATTCGCCATGTTTGTCGAGGAAGGTTCCGAAATACATGGTTTCTCCTTTAACGGTGCGCACCGGCTTGGTAGTTACAAAATACCCCATCACATGAACTCTTTTATCTAAAAATGCTGGAAGGTCGCGGCCCGCTGAGAAGGCGCTGGTGTCTATGTCAAGCATATCCCAGGGATTGCACAACGGAAAACCCAGCAGTTCCAATTCGTCGAGTGCGTCATCCAGCGAATGTTGCACTAATTGAGGCAGGTTAAATACTACTGGCGGTTCTTTAAACAGGGAAACATGGGCAGGTTGCTGTATCTTATTTTTCTTTTGCAGAAAGTTGGCTTCCCATAATAATTCTTTCTTGTTTTTACCGGTAAAGCGCAGGGTGTTCATGCGTATCAGCAGGTTTAACTGCTCCAGGGGAATGGCGGTACGTTCTATAAAATCCTGCAGGTGCAGGTAATTGCCGTTTGTGTTTCTTTCTTCCAGCAGTGTTGTAGCAAGTTTTTCTTCGATGCCCTGGATATGAATCAAGCCCACGATTACTTCCGAGCCGCTGATGGAAGTATGATAATAACCTTCGTTCACACAGGGTGGCAAAACGGTGGCGCCGGTTCTTTTCAGTTCATGAAAGTATAATTCCGTTGCATAAAATCCGCCAAAATTGTTGATGACCGCTACTATGAATTCCATGGGAAAATAGGTTTTAAGATACAGGCTCTGGTAGCTTTCTACGGCGAAGCTGGCTGAATGCGCTTTGCTGAAGGAGTAACCACCAAAGCTTTCTATCTGCCGCCATACTTCTGTAGTGACATCGTCGGGATACCCGTATTCTTTACAATTGTTGAAAAATTTATTACGGATAGCTTGGAATTCATCCCTCGACCGGTATTTGCCGCTCATCGCTCTTCTTAAAATATCGGCCTCACCCATATCAAGTCCTGCAAAATGATGTGCCACCTTGATCACATCTTCCTGGTACACCATTACGCCGTAGGTTTCCTCCAGCAGTTCTTTCATCTTTGGATGCAGGTATTCAAAATGACCAGGATGATGAAAACGGTAAATGTATTGCCGCATCATGCCTGACTGCGCAACACCAGGGCGGATGATGCTGCTGGCTGCCACCAGGGTCAGGTAATCATCACATTCCAGTTTTTTAAGAAGTTGACGCATGCCCGGACTTTCAACATAAAAACACCCGATGGTATCCGCAGACCTGATTTTTTCTGCCACCAGTTCATCTGTTTTGAATTTTTCCACATCTCGGATGTCGATCTTTACCTTTTTGTTTTGCCAGATCAGTTCAATGCAATCTTTGATATGCCCCAGTCCGCGTTGACTTAAAATGTCCAGTTTGAACAAGCCCACTTTTTCGGCAATAAACATATCTATCTGGGTAGTGTTGAATCCTTTAGGTGGTAACGTTACTGAAGTGTAGGTATAGATGGGTTCTTCACTGATCAGGATGCCGCCGGGATGAATGGACAAATGATTGGGAAAATTCTTTACCAGTTCTTTATATTGCAGGATCTGCGTTTTGTATTTATCTTCTTTAAAATCTATCTCCGGATTGTTAACCAGTTCATCAATTTCATTCTTTGGTAACCCATAGACTTTTGCAAATTCCCTGATAATGGCATTACGCTGAAACGTAGAATGCATGCCCAGCAACGCCACCTTTTCTTTACCATAGCGTTTAAAAACATAATCAATCACTTCATCGCGGTCGCGCCAGGAGAAGTCTATGTCAAAATCCGGTGGTACGGAACGGTGTGGATTTAAAAAACGTTCGAAATACAGGTCAAGCTCAATAGGATCCACATCAGTGATCTGTAAACAATAAGCCACGATGGAGTTAGCCCCACTACCCCTGCCGACGAAAAAAAATCCCATGCTCTGTGCATATCTTATAATATCCCACGTAATTAAGAAGTAAGCGTTGAATCCTCTTTCATGAATGATACCTAATTCTTTTCTGACTCTTGCAGTGGCTTCTTTGTTATTTTTTCCATAACGCCGGTGCATACCTTCCATGGCTATTTTTTCCAGCAAGCACCTGTCATCTTCTTTGTTACCGGTGAACTGCTTTTTGTTCTTATCATGGTGAAGGTCCAGGCGTATGTTACAACTTTCTATAACCAGCAGGGTAGTGGTTACCATTGCCGGGTATGCCCGGAAACACTGAAACAAATGCGATGGACTTACAAAACAATCGTGTTCACTTGCGAACTGTTCAGGCTGTTGTTTGCTTAAAACAATATTTTTATCAACGGCCCGCAATAACCGGTGCAGGTTAAAATATTTTTTTTCCTGGAAGCTTACCGGTTGCTGCACCACAAATTTCAACGGGTAAGCATTTACGTTAACACCATACAGCTTATTTATTTCGTTGGGCTTAACGCCAATCATCTCATTATTTTCGAGTGAATCAGCACTGAATTTACCGAGAGGGTAAATGATCCATACTTTGTCTGTAAAAGACGGTTTTTCAGGAAAGGGTATTTTTTCCTGCAGATGTTGCGATAGAAAACGATTGATGTCACAAAAGCCCTGTAAATCTTTTGATAGCAAAATGTAACAGAAAGTATCTTCATTTCTTATTTCAACGCCGAGGATAGGTTTGATATGCTGCTTGAGACAAAAGTCATAAAAGTCCCAGGCAGCGCAGGTATTGTTGATATCGGTGATAGCCATGGCTGAAATACCCATGTCGGCAGCTTTTTTCACCAGTTCTTCCGGTTTGTAAGTGCCGTAACGAAAGCTGAAATAAGTTTTGCAATTCAGGTACATGTGATGTTGTTGATGGTTATCAGGCTATCAGCCGTCAGCTATCAGGAGGAAAGCTTATCAGGTTTGATCTGCTGATATCTGACGGCTGATAGCTGATAGCAATTTATGTGTGACACGGCACTCGGATCACTCTTTCATAAAAGCATTCATGTGCATTCTTTCAAACAGTGGCCGCCGTTTGCTTTTGTCTATCGGTCCGGTTCTGGGAGGCAGACCGGCAGCACGTACCACCAGATCTTCCCCAAACTGGCGCTTGATGCTATCGATTTGCTGATATAACTTAATCTTTTCTTCGGTATCATCAAACAGGCTTATCTGATAGTTTCCCGGTACCAGGTGACTGAAGCGTACGCCAATCAGCCTTATAAGCAATCGCCTGTCGTAGAGTTTTGTAAACAACTCTTTGGCCGTTTCCAGCAGCACATGGTCTGAAGAGGTATAAGGGATTGCTACCTGCCGGGTAACCGTATCGAAATTCGAATACCTCATCTTTAATGTTATGCAACCTGTCAGTTTGTTTTGCTGCCGCAGTTCAAAGGCAATCTTTTCTGTCATGCGCGCAATTTCGCGGTTGAGGAATTCTATATTGGTAGTGTCTGTGTTGAAAGTGTTTTCAGTGCCGATGCTTTTTTGTTCGCTGTAAGGTACGATGGGCGTTTCATCGATACCGTTAGCACGGCGCCATAGTTCGATGCCGTTTTTACCAAGGAGGTTTTGCAGCATTTCAACCGGTATCTCCGATAATATCTTAATGGTTTCAACGCCCATCTGTCGCAACAGCTCACCGGTTTGCTTACCTACCATGGGAAGTTTGCTGATTTTTAAAGGCGCCAGGAAAGGTTTTTCCTGTCCCCAAAAAATTTCCTTTTCACCATTTGGTTTTACTTCTCCTGTTGCTACTTTGCTGATCAGTTTATTTGTTGCAAGTCCGTATGAAATGGGTAGCCCGGTTTCTTTAACGATGAATTGTTTTAGTTCGGCAGTAAAGCGGGCGCAGCCAAAGAACTGATCCATTCCGGTAAGGTCGATGTAAAATTCATCGATGCTGGCTTTTTCATAAAGCGGTACTTTAGATTGTATGATCTCTGTTACCTGCCGCGAAAGTTGTGAATAGCTTTCCATATCGCCGCCTATAATTAGAGCCTGCGGACAAAGCCTTTTTGCAAGTCTGATGGGCATTGCGCTGTGAATGCCAAAGGCTCTTGCTTCGTAGCTGCATGATGCTACCACACCGCGTTCACCGCCGCCAACGATCAATGGCTTACCTGTTAAAGAGCTGTTTTTCTTACATTCCACGCTTACAAAAAAAGCATCCAGGTCGAAGTGTGCGATGGAACGGTGGTATAAGTTTGCGACCATTGGGTGGGTTGTTAGTAATACAATAATACTAAAATATTTAGCTTTATTGGTAAATAGTTTAGCAGCATGCACTATCAGAAACTAATTCCAACAGCAACCTGCCCGGAAGGTGCGATTAATTTTGGAGTGAAAGCCCATACGTTGTAAGAAGGAGGATCCATGAAGATCTGTGGCCCTACACCTGCTTTTATAAACAATCCTGAATGTAATTTCTGATAACGGTAACCAATAGCCGGTTTGATATATAGTTGCTTGTCGAGGTCTTCTTTTGTGGAGTAGGTATGTTTTTCAACGTGCGGTATAAATGCAAGACTCATTTCGAAATGATGCTGCTTGCCCGTGGTAAAGGCGCTTATAATTACAGGTACGGAAGTACTTTTGGTTGCAGGCGCATATCCTATGCTATAACTGTAATTCATTTTACTACCCTGCCTGAAAACTCTTTCATAATTTACAGAGCGGTAGTTACCTATACCTGCTACCTGAACATAAACCATATTTTTTGCAGCGATCTGTGTGCTGTCGGCGCAACTGCCTTTCAAAATAAAGATAAGCAGTGCAACCAGGATAAAGAAACAAATTTTGACCACATAAACAACATTGCTTGCGTGCTGGTCGGCAGTAGAAGTATTTTCGGTAGAAGTGATAAAGTTTTTCATGATAGTAGGTTTGATATATTATAGGCTACTTACATGCCGGGAAGCAATGCATTGATAATGTGACTTTTAAAGGATAACACGTTGTAAATTTCTTCCATGTGGAAGAAAGTGCTTCCAGGAATGGGAAGGATTAAAATGGCAAAACGAATAAACCTGACTATTTCAATCCCTGTATCCCGTCCCAGGTATTTACACTTAGTTTATGTAGAATTAGAGAGATGTTTTGATAATAATAGCGAAGTAATTCGTTTCTAGGCAGAAGTTATGTCTTATGCAACCAGGGTATTAGAAGCCCTGGTCCGCTGTAAGCCTGTAGCAATTCAATAATTAGATTATTGCCTGACATAAAGATTGATTACCAGTAAAATTTGAATATGAACGGGTAAAACGTTCAATCAGAATTAAAGAGTCTATGAAAGCACTGCGTTATATCTTACTGTTAATAATCTCTTACCTTCCTATTTCAGCGGGTTCTCAAAAACCAAACCTCCGTTTTGAGCACATTACCACTGCCAACGGACTTTCTCACAGTCATGTAAGATATATTTTTCAGGATAGCCGTGGTTTTATATGGTTTGGCACCGGTGGCGGTTTAAATAAATACGACGGCTATAAATTTGTTGTTTACCAGCATAATACAGAAAATAAGCAGAGCCTTAGCAATAATGAGTTTTCAGG
>CAXTDO010000348.1:0-6701 GCA_964242315.1 uncultured Flavihumibacter sp. | reverse complement strand
ATATAATTTAAGTGAACAACTCTTCCTTTACAGATGTAGTTCACATCTTTCACGCATGTAGAAGACGTAATAAGGTCACTGGCTGAGACCTTATGGCTGATAGCCCTCCATCATACTTCAGAAATGGAAATAAAATTACAAGGACAGGTTGCCATCGTCACCGGTGGCGACAGCGGCATCGGTGCAGGCGTGTCGAAAGCGATGGCAGCTGCCGGAGCGCAGATTATAGTAAACCATTCTTCCGCGCGCAGTGTAGACAAAGCGGAAAAAGAAGTGGGTGAAATTATTGCAGCAGGAGGCTCAGCTATGCGCTACCAGTGCGATGTGAGCAAGGAAGAAGAAGTACAAAAGATGTTTGCTGATGTAATAACACAGTTTACTACTATTGATATCCTGGTAAACAACGCCGGTTTGCAAAGGGATTCCCCTTTTCAGGATATGACGTTGGAGCAATGGAACCAGGTGATAAATGTAAATCTTACAGGCCAGTTTCTATGTTCAAGAGAAGCAATCCGTGAATTTTTAAGGCGGGGCATTGATACCACACGATCTATAGCGGCCGGTAAGATCATCCAGATGAGCAGTGTTCACGAAGTAATACCATGGGGTGGTCATGCCAATTACGCCGCATCCAAGGGAGGCGTGATGCTGCTGATGAAAACGCTGGCCCAGGAGTTTGCAGGTCAAAAAATTCGTATCAACAGTATATGTCCCGGGGCCATACAAACACCTATAAACAAGCAGGCATGGGAAACAAAGGAAGCTCTTGACAAGTTGCTTACCCTGATACCCTACCAAAGAATCGGTCAGCCGGACGACATCGGCAAAGCTGCCGTATGGCTTGCCAGCGACGACAGCGATTACGTTACCGGCGCCTCCATTTTTGTCGATGGTGGAATGACGCTGTACCCTGGCTTTGGTTCGAATGGATGATGTTAATGATTAATTATTAATGACTAATTATTAACGGTTAATGGTTAATTATTAAACTTCTTTGCTATTTTATTTGATGCTGTATTCGTTAATAATTAATGATTAATCATTAATAATTTTATACATGATTGAACACGACCGATTAAAAGAGAATAAGGACGGTGTTTTTCCCTGGAAAAAATGGGGGCCTTATGTAACCGACCGTCAATGGGGAACCGTAAGAGAAGACTATAGCGACAACGGAGAACCCTGGAATTATATCACACATGACATGGCCCGGAGCAAAACCTACCGCTGGGGCGAGGAAGGCATTGCCGGCATCTGCGATAAACAACAATTACTTTGCTTTGCACTGGCACTATGGAACAAAAAAGATCCTATCATTAAGGAACGATACTTCGGACTTACAAATCCTGAAGGCAATCATGGAGAAGATGTAAAAGAACTTTACTACTATCTCGATTCCACTCCAACGCACTCTTACATGAAGATGCTTTATAAGTATCCGCAACAGGAGTTTCCTTATTCAGCGCTGCTGGACGAAAGCCGGAAGCGGAATAAAATGGAAGGTGAGTTCGAATTAATAGATACCGGCATCTTTGATGAAGATAAATATTTTGATGTTTTTGTTGAATATGCAAAAGCCGGTGCTGATGACATATTGATTAAAATAAGTGTTCATAATCGTGGCCGCGAAGATGCTCCTCTAAGTGTGCTACCTACGATCTGGTTCCGCAATACCTGGGCCTGGGGTTATGATGATTACAGACCGGTGATGGAGCATTCAGGTAATGGTAGCATCGTTATTGATCATAGAAAATTGGAAACAATAACATGTCATCTCGATACAAAAACGAACCTGTTGTTTTGTGATAATGAATCAAACAGTAACAAGTTATACAACACCGGTAATTCAACTGCTTACTGTAAAGATGGCATCAATGAATTTATTGTAAACGGAAATGAAAAGGCAGTCAACAACGAACATGGAACAAAAGCTGCAGCTCATTACGACATCATGGTAAAAGCCGGTCAGTCGGAAACGATCAGGCTAAGACTGGAATCAAATACGCTGACCGATCCGTTTGAAGATTTTGATACAATCTTTAATGAGCGCATGCAGGAAGCCGACGAGTTTTATGACGGATTACAAAAAGAACTGACTTCGGAGGATGAAAAGGCAGTGCAACGCCAGGCCTTTGCCGGCATGCTCTGGAACAAGCAGTTTTACTATTATGACGTGAATCAGTGGCTGAAAGGCGATCCCGGTCAGCCGGCGCCCCCGGAAGCACGCAAAAATATCAGCCGCAACTTCAACTGGAAACACCTGAATAATTTTGACATCATATCAATGCCCGACAAATGGGAATATCCCTGGTATGCCTCCTGGGATCTTGCTTTTCATTGCATCTCTCTGGCTTTGATAGATCCGGGATTTGCAAAAGCACAATTATTATTACTAACAAAGGAATGGTACATGCACCCTAACGGCCAGCTACCTGCTTATGAATGGACTTTTAGCGATGTGAATCCACCCGTTCATGCATGGGCAAGCTGGCGGGTTTTTAAGATCGATCAGAAAAACAACGACAATGAAGGCGACTTTGCATTTTTAGAATCTGTTTTTCATAAGCTGGTTATCAATTTTACCTGGTGGGTTAACCGAAAAGATGCCACCGGCAATAACATTTTCGAAGGTGGTTTTTTAGGATTGGATAATATCGGCGTATTTGACAGAAATGCTGTTCTTGAAACGGGCGGTCACCTGGAGCAGGCTGATGGAACCAGTTGGATGGCCATGTACTCGCTTAACCTGATGCGGGTCTCGCTGGAACTTTCTAAACACAACCCGGTTTACCAGGATATGGCCTCCAAATTCTTTGAACACTTCTTATACATCGCCGGAGCCATGGCAGATATGGGACAGCATGGCATTGGTTTGTGGGATGAAGAGGACCAGTTTTTTTATGATGTACTGAAACAGCCTCAGAAAGAAGGTACTAAAATAAAAGTGCGTAGCGCAGTAGGATTGATACCCCTGTTTGCAGTTGAAGTAATTGATCATGAACTGTTGGAATCCTTCCCAAAATTTGCAGAAAGATTACGATGGTTCCTTAATTATCGTCCAGACCTTGCCATGCTGGTATCAAGATGGGAAGAAAAAAATGCCGGAGAAAAACACCTGCTGAGTTTACTACGCGGCCACCGGATGAAAAAAATCCTGCAGCGCATGCTTGATGAAAGCGAGTTCTTTAGCGATTATGGAATTCGTTCCTTATCCAAATACCACGAAGCGCATCCTTATGAGTTTTGGCTAGATGGAACCCGGTTGAGTGTTCAGTACACTCCCGCCGAATCAACTTCAGGAATGTTTGGTGGTAACAGCAACTGGCGGGGTCCGATATGGGCGCCGTTAAACTTCCTCCTGATAGAAAGTCTTCAAAAATTTCATTATTATTACGGTAACGATTTCAAAGTGGAATGCCCTACCGGAAGCGGTTTTTTTTTAACCTTACAGCAGGTATCCGACGAAATTTCCAAACGCCTGAGCCGAATATTTCTGAAGGATAGTGATGGCCGCCGTGCCTACCTTGCAGGCAATGAAAAAATGCAACACGATGCGAACTTCAAAGACCATCATTTATTCTACGAATACTTCAACGGCGATAATGGCAGCGGTTTAGGCGCCGCCCATCAAACCGGCTGGACAGGTCTGGTGGCAAAGCTGATTCAGTTGAGAAGAATGTAGTGCCATCAGGTATGAGGTATGAGGAGATCAAGGTCTAATAAGGTTTTCCTCCTCATACCCGATACCCCATACCTGATGGCATAATATTTTTACTAATTAAGAAAAAACAATTCATAAAAATTAAAAACTAAAGTTATGCCTGAAACTAATAGAAGTATCGGTGGTGAAGGCCTTGAACAAGGCGGTATGGACCTTGGCAATGATATTTCAAGAAAAGATTTATCAACAAAAAATGCCGGTGATGCGCTGACTAATAAACCAACCATGGGCACCAGTAATGACCAAGCCAATTTTGAAGATGATGAACTGGATGACGATGAAGTGCTGGCAGATGATGAAATAGAAGAAGATGATACAGACGATGTAGTGGATGATGACGACACGGTACTGTTGCCTGATGGCGAGGACAGCGATGATGTGTTAGCCGACGATGATGAAGACGAAGATGATAAGAATGTATAAGTGTATATGGTATTTGTTGCCAACACATTAAAAAAGCAATCCGGTACCGGATTGCTTTTTTAATGTGTTCTATTCCGCAGGAAGTTTAGGCTGCTTGTCTGATTCGGTTAACGGAGGAAAATCACTGTTACCCAGCGTATCTTCTTTCGCAGGAAGAATTGTTTCACCAACAGGTTTAGTTGCGCCCTCATCAGGAGGTACGATAGCAGGTTCTTTTTCCAACTCAAACTTTACGTCTTCATCATGTTTTACTGTGTTTTCCTCATCAGTAGTTTCTGGTTTCATAGTATTTGTTTTATGTTTTAAATAGTACGCTGATCATACAATATGCCAGCTTTTAATAACAAATTTCCGAATGTGCCGGGGATAATATGCTACAGCGTGTACTGCTGATTTTATATGGGCAACCGTTGCATCCGGGGCACCAGCACATGCATAATCAGCCAGGCCAGCAGGTAAGCACTTCCGCAAACGATAAAAACAATATAATACCCTGTTTGTAACTCACCCAGGCCTTTATAATAATCAAATAATTTTCCTGCACCCAAAGCAAAGAAGATCCCTCCAAGACCGCCGGCAAAACCTCCCATTCCTATTACCGAACCAATGGCCTTTTTAGGAAACATGTCTGAAACAGTGGTAAATATATTTGCAGACCACGCCTGGTGTGCCGATGTTGCCAGTCCGATTATCAACACTGCATACCACATATGAATCTGCCCAAGATACTGGGCAAAAACAACCGGTATTACTGCAAAAGCATATATGAGCATGGAGGTTTTACGTGACCTGAATACAGGCCATCCTTTCCTGATAAAATATAGAGGTAACCAGCCGCCAAACACGCTTCCAACAGATGATAAGGTATACACGGCAGCTACCGGTAACGCCGCTTCAGTTCCTTCCAATCCATACTGAGCCTTCAAAAAAGCAGGCAGCCAAAAAAGGTAGAACCACCATACGGGATCAGTTAATAACTTGCCAAAAACATATGCCCATGTTTGCCTGAAGGCAAGCAACTGAATCCATCCAACTTTCGGTCCCTGTTCGGCGTAGGGCTGCACTTCATCTGTGTCGCTGTGTATCAGTTCAAACTCAGACTTGCCAAGACGTTTTTGTTGGGCAGGCTTGTCATAAAAAATAAACCAAAAAATCAACCATAAAAATCCGAAGGCGCCGGTGATGATAAATGCCCATCTCCAACCCAAAGAAGCCGCAATAAAAGGCACAGATAACGGGGCGATGATAGCGCCAATATTAGTTCCGGAATTAAAAATACCGGTAGCAAAGGCCCTTTCTTTTTTTGGAAACCATTCAGCAGTTGTTTTTATTGCTGCCGGAAAATTTCCTGCTTCCGTTACTCCTAAAAAGGCCCTGGCAACCAGGAAACCAATTGTGCTCGATACTAATGCATGAGCCATAGCCGCCAGGCTCCATAAAAAGATGGAAAGCGCGTACCCCAGCTTGGTGCCGATTTTATCTACAACGTACCCCGCTATCAGCATGCCCAACGCATATGCGGACTGGAAAGCAATTACAATGTAGGAGTAATCGCTCTCGCTCCATTTAAACTCCTTTTCAAGGGTAGATTTCAACAAGCTGATGACTGTTCGGTCGAGATAATTAACGGTGGTAGCAAAAAATAGCAGCGCACATATTACCCATCGGTAGTTTGTCATTGTATCTTTTAATAAAATTGCAGGCTGGGGAATAACGACATTTTTCATATGGAAACAATTGATGAGATTATTAATCAGTGGTACAAGATATAACTAGTTGTCTTGCTTTTTTTATTTTATCCCGTAATTGATCCCAGTTTTTGTTGCTGATGAGTTCACGCTCGAGTAGTTCGCTTCCCATTCCCACGCACAATACGCCGGCATCGAGCCATTCTTTCAAAATGCTTTTATCGGCTTTGATTCCGCCTGTTGGCATGATGATCACTTCAGGGAAAACTGCTTTTACGGCTTTAACATAAGACGGACCCACCAGGCTCGCAGGAAAGATTTTTACTACGCTTGCTCCGTTGGTCAGCGCCAGATGGATCTCGGTAGGTGTAACACAGCCGGGCATCCAGGGTACGTTATCTTGCGCACAGATAGCGGCCACATCGGGGTTTACAATAGGACTTACTAAAAAGGCCGGCTTCAATTTTACAAAAGCTTGGGCTTCAGTTACCGTTTTCACCGTGCCGATGCCAAGATAATTATCAGGATAATTGCTTTGCGCAAATGCCTGCATTTTTTCAAAATTTTCAGCAGCTTTACCGCCACGGTTGGTAAATTCAAACAATTCAATTCCTTCTTCAAAACAAATGGACATTACCTTCTCACATACTTCATAATCTTCATTATAAAAAACCGGAACCATCAGGCTCCGGCGTAACGCTTCTATTATTTTATCAGGCTGTTGCATGGTTGTGTTTATAATTGGGGTTATTTATTTAGTTCTAAAGTTAAGTATGAAGTTACGCACTGAATTGTAGTAGCTAAACTTGTAAGCGTTTTTTTTAACCACGGAGGAAAAGCCGAGGTAGCACGGAGGTCCACGGAGGAAG
>CAXTDO010000347.1:0-6731 GCA_964242315.1 uncultured Flavihumibacter sp. | reverse complement strand
GCTATAATCTCTCCACTTATCAGGATAGCCGATCTTCTTTGCTATGGCAAATAGTTTCTCTTTTGCTTTTTGTTTTGTGCTGTCGGTCATCCAGTCCAGCTTGTCAATTCTTGCGGCAAACGCTTTCTGTAAATTATTTACCAGGTCAAGCATGAGCTTTTTTGCTTCTTCCATAAAATATTTTTTTAGGTACAATTGACCGAGCGCTTCACCCAATGATTGATCAACTGCACTTGCCATTTTTTCGCCGCGCGTTTTTTGCACAGCCTGACCAGACAATACTTTATTCAATTTAAATGCAGCATCAACAAAAGGTTTGCTCAACACGTCTGCATAATTGTTGATAGAATAAGCCTTCAGGTAAATTTTCCAGTCGCTGATCGGAATAGTTTTTAAAGCTACATTCAGCTTGTCATAATAAGCAGGTTGTGCTACATCGATAGAATCAGTCTTCGCACCCAAATCGTTCAACACATTTAACCAGCCGATGTTGGGTTGCCGCTTTGCAAGCGTTGCAACAGCCATCTTATTATAGTTAGCATTTACATCGCGTAATTCGATATTCATTCTGTGTGATAAGGCAAGTTGTTTATCTATGTTGTAAACAATGTCAGCATCTTTTGCTGCAGTTGAAGTATCGCTGCCCGTAAGTTGAAACAGTGTAGCAAGATATGTTTTGTAAGCCTGCTGAATAGCAACGCTTGATGCATCTGTTTTAAAATAATAATCCCTCTCAGGCAAGCCAATACCTGCCTGAGATATATGAGCAATATTAAGACTGCTGTTTTTATTATCGGCCCCAACATTAAATGACACAAGAGAAGTATTAAATGCCTTTGCCTCATCAGCTACAAACTTCATTACAGAAACAATGTCGCTGATGCTTTCAATACGTGCCAGTAATGGCTTTACAGGATCATAACCACGTTTGTTAACAGTATTTGTATCTATGCCAGAAGCATAAAAATCGCCGAGACTTTGTTCAATGCTTCCTGCAGTGTTATCAGATTTCGAAACACTATCCAGAATGCCCTGCAAACGCAAACGCTGCGGATAGTTCATAAACATGTATGCACCCACGCCCGCCTGCGAAGGAGGTATTTGAGCCGAATCATACCATATATGATTTACATACATAAAAAAATTGTTTCCGGGTTTTAAGGAAGGGTCTATTCCCTGTATATCAGCAACATTTTTCTCCGGAGCGTTTTTGCATGCCGCTAACGAGAACAATGCTGCAAAAAAGAACAACGATCTTTTCATAAAGAGGTTTTTGTAACTGAAATGATTAACCGGCTTAAACTTAAATTTTCTTACGCATAGATATTGAAATTAATTTTCTTTTACCGAAGTTGATTGTTCCGGCTGTTTAATAATGTGAAAAGAACCGGACTGCCGGCAGCAGCATTTTAGTCATGCTGTTTACCGACTGTTTGCCTGAAGTTCTCGCCGGGCTGCAGGCCACTGCCGGCATACGACAGTCCTTGAACTTATCTTCTACTGCTTGATGAAACTTTTTGTGCTGTTTACATTACCCATTTGCACATTGATCAGATAAGCACCGCTGGCAAGATGGCCAATTGAAAGAAAATGTACCGAGCTGCCTTTTCTACCCATATCTTCTTTACTCAACAATAGATGTCCGCTGATATTTCTAACCTGCATGATAAGTTTCCTGGCTGAAGGTAGTTGCACGCTCAGTTGCATGGTATTTTGAACCGGATTCTGTACCACAGTAAAATGTGCTGCGTCTTCCTTTATTATAATCTTCGCAATTGCAGAATACAGGAACCTGCCGTCCTGGTCCACTTGTTTTAAGCGGTAAAAGTTGGTGCCTTGTAAAGGATCTTTGTCTATAAAAGAGTAGTTAATCGAAGAAGAGACTCTATTCATGGCGGTTACTTTGTCAATGCTGTCATATACCATTGCATCGGGAGACCGCTCGATAATAAAGTACCGGCTGTTTTGTTCCTGAGCCGTTATCCAGTTGAGCAGCACTGCTTGCTGTTGCTTCTGTGCAGTGAAGCTGCTGAATTGAATGGGAAGTGGTGTAGTAGCAACTGAATACTTCCACAAGTCGCTTAAGCCGGATCCGCCAAACATCCACAGGTTGCCGGAAGGTACGGTCCAGGCAACAGCACCTGCTCTTGACCCGGGTGTAGAGAGACTGCCACCTTGATTCACCGAGTTACTTCCACTCATCCATGTCCACCTTCCGGTAGAAGGGGAATATTTCCAAAAGTCGTTTAAGCTTCCCGAGTAATAAACAAAAGGCCCAGATCCGCTAACATAACCATATCCTCCAAACAGCAACAGATTGCCTGACAAGTCGGTCCAGCTAACGGCAGCATTCCTTGCTCCCGGTTTATTGGGAGCGGCTTCGGTGCCTTGTATGCCGTAAGTCCCGGTTTGACCCGCCAGGCTATCTCCGCTCATCCATGTCCACCAGCCTGTTGAAGGCGAATACTTCCATAAGTCGTTTAGATATCCCTGTGGTGAAATAGTAGTAGCATAACCATCCCCACCGAAAAGCAACAAGTTACCTGAAGCATCTGTCCAGTGAACTGCACGCTTTCTTGCTCCCGGCTTAGTGAAAGAGTTAGCAGTACCTTTTGTGCCATAAACACCCGGCTGATTACTAGTGCTGTCACCACTCACCCACGTCCATTGTTCGCTTGAAGGATCATACATCCATAAATCATTAAATTCGGTGTATGTGTTAGTTCCGAACACTCCGTCTCCACCAAACAGCCACAGGTTACCCGAAGTATCTGTCCATCCAACAGCCCCGGCCTTAACTCCGGGCTTATTTGTAGAAGAAGGTATTCTCCTGGTACCATAAACACCTTTCTGATTACCTATACTGTCACCACTCATCCATGTCCACCAGCCGGTTGAAGGAGTGTACCTCCACAGGTCATTGTAAACTGCCGAACCGCGATTCAAACCACCATAAGTCCTTCCACCAAAAAGCCACAGGTTACCGGAAGCATCCGTCCAGGTTACGGCTTCGTTTCTTGCCGCTGGCAAATTGGTAGAGGCAGCTATACCTTTTGTGCCATAAACACCAGGTTGATAAATGCTGTCTCCACTTATCCACGTCCACTGGTTGGCAGATGGAACATACTTCCATAGATCATTTAAGTCTGTATTACCGCGGGTTGTATAAACGTACCCGCCAAACAGCCATAGGTTGCCTGACGTATCCGTCCAACCGGCAGCAGATCCTCTTGCTCCTGGTCTATTGGCAGAACTGGCAATTCCTTTGATGCCATAAACACCTGGCTGATTACCAGTGATGTCACCACTGACCCTTGTCCATTGATAGATTTGAGCAGACACAGATGAAAAAGAGAGGAGGGAGAACAGTAAGATTAAAGCTGGTTTCATAAAGAGAAAAATTATGCTTCTAATGTTCAACAAACTGCATATGAGGAAGCAACATCAAAAATCTTTTTTTAATATTGCGGTATTAAAAAAAGTAACCAGGTTTTTTATAGTGATATTTTTACTATCTCCTGATTGTCTTTCTCAATTCCATGCTCTGTTTACTGCTCTCAATTTTCAATTGCTTAATTTTTGCATTCTTAGTATCAATGATCATACACTGCCTTTGTCTAAACCGGGAGGAAGCACCCCTGATCATCTGTGTGAGTCAGGAAGGTCGAAATTAGGGAATGGATCAACAAATATAACAATACATTTCAGTAGTAAATACTTAATGGTAAACTCTTAGTAGATTGTTGACATCTCGCCAGGATTTTATTATCAGCATGAAAAATGTTAGTTTGCTTTGAATTACTTATTCTCGAAAAAACCACAATGTTGTACAATCAAACCGAAATGTTATCAAGTGCAGTCTCAAACAGACATAATAGCGATTATAAAAAGATAAAGCATTTTGAATACGTGGATGCCCTGCGGGGCATTGCCGTGCTGGGTGTGTTATTTGTCCATTGTGCTATAATGACTAAGCAGCAAGGAGTGGTATACCAGATAGGGTTTATGGGGCAGCGGGGCGTACAACTTTTTTACCTGATAAGCGCCTTCACACTATATAATTCCATGCAGTACCGTCGCGGTGAAAAAAGTGAACTTCGTAATTTTTACATTCGCCGCTTTTTTAGGATAGCGCCGCTTTTTTACCTGGCTATCATTTTAAACTTGTTATATGATGGAATACCTCCAGGCCTGCAGGCGTATGATATTGTTCTTGGCTTCCTGTTTTTGAATGGCTTTAAACCTTCTGCAATCAATGCAATTGCAATCGGCGGCTGGTCGATTGCTGTGGAAACAACCTTTTACATTATCTTACCATTCCTGTTTGCCTACATAACAAATTACAAGAAGGCGCTACTATTAACCCTGTTAAGCGGTGCCATACTTTATCCGCTGATGCGTGTTGCCGTGCTTTTTTTTGGGCAGGAGTACAAAGAGTACTTTACCTTTTTGACTTTCCCTATCCAGTTTCCAATATTTTGCCTTGGCATTTTAGGCTACTTCATCTGGAAAGAATTGACTGCCCTTAAGTCTGCACTGGGAGGTTACAAAAAACAGCTATCATTATTTTGCCTCTTACTGTCCGCCATTATTTTGGGGCTCAGCTTCCCATCCACCAACAACAACATGTATCTTACTTCCTTTGGACTTTTACTTCCCATAATAGCGCTGTCTCAACATCCCTGGAAATTACTTGTAAACAGGTTTACATTAAACCTGGGTAAGATTTCATATAGTATGTATTTGATGCACTTTTTTGTGATCATTGCCTTTAACAGTATTGTGCCTTACTATTTTCCGGCGCAGTATCAACAATTACTGGGTAGACCCATTGGGCTTTTAGTTTCTTTCTGTTCCATTTTAGTAGTATCGGTTATCATAAGCACCATTACTTACCTGCTTATTGAGCATTATGGAATAAAAGCGGGGAACCTTATCATAAAGCGTCTTGAGTATAAAAGAGAAGTTATATTGCCTGCTTTACAATGAGCCTTTATTAAGTTAGTTAAAACTACCTCTGTAAATTAATCTGTGTAGAAAACTAATTGAAAGACTTTGGATTGAATCAGCAAACCTTTACAGTGTGTTTTGTTAATCTTGATATTGGTTTTGATTAACGCCAGATCATGGTATCAATAGTAATATTTTCAGCGCGGCTCAATGGTCTTTGTCCGTTGTGAGTCAATTCCTGCACGTTCTTCTGTACATATTCCAGTAATTCAGAAACATAGATAATGCCGTCCTTGTCCAGATCAGCCAGTTTTTCTTTCAATCCTTTTTTAAGACAGTATGTAAAAGCTCCGTTGTTCCATTGATCGCTTTCCTCTGCATATTCTGTTGAAGCGGCGGCAGCAACAATCGATGTACCGGAAGTCCGGCGCAGATCAGAAAATAGAGACTGCATCAACATAAATGAGTTATCAGATTTGGAATTAAGTTCTGTTATAGATGTTTCATTCCCGTTTCGGAATACTTTACCACCTGAAGTGGTTCTATTCTGAACACGCTCACGTACGCTTTCCTTATCCACTTCACCGCTATGACAGGCATCCAGAAACATGATTTTATTCCTTGCAGGTATACTGTCCAGGATAGTTTCTAAAGACTGATAGGGAAGTGCCTGTCCGGCAGGATTTGTAAAATCTGTATTGTAGGTAGAAAGATAATAATCCAGTTTTTTGTCGAGAAGACCATGACCAGCATAAAAGAGGATTACATGATCATCCGGCTGTGTCTTTTTTAGCTTTTCTTTTAAGCCGAGAATATTCAATTTAGTAACCTCATTGTTAAGTAGTTTGTATGTGATCACGTTGGCGTAATTACCAGCCTGACTTTTAAAAAGGTCAATCACATCCTGGGCATCCTTTGCCGGATACGCCAGGTTTTTATCCTTTTGTAAGAAAGTACCTGATCCTATGGCGATAAGATACAAATTGGGTTTTGAAGGCTGCCCTATCCTGTTCAAAGTAAAGTACTCACGCAAGCTTTCAGCGCCCTGGTTATTGACAACCGCTACTTCAACTCTATTCACTCCATACGACAATGGAACGGATACAGGAACTGCCAGGCGTGAAGCAGACGACTGTTTAATTTCCATACCATTCACCCCATAGAGAGGAACGCTGTTTACAGAAACCAGCAACCTTTGTATTGTTTGTCTGTTATTAAGTGCTGTAACTGTGAACGCCAGAAAACCAGAGGTTGTTTCCTTCAAATCGTCAGGCAATCCGCTTATAGTAATTTCAGGAATATTAGTTAAAGATATTTCAGAAGGAACATTTTTGAACCCAGACCGTTCAAGCCTTTTCTCATAAGCTTTTCTGTAGTTACTTACATTTTGTGGTGATACATTACCTATTTCTCCGATCACTTTGTCCGGACGGTTCAGGTAAAGGTCGAACTGCGAAAATTCATATGATTTACCGTGAAAGAAAAATGTAAGATCATTGTTCGATTTTTTGTTCGACATGTAATATCCGTCTTTGTCGATGAGTGCATATGCTTCTTGATCAAATGCCATAAAACGCATATCAATTACGCCGGTTTCTATGTTGATAAAAATGATTGATTTGTCCATATCGGTGCCAACCAGATATTTTCCGTTAGGAGATACCGTTAAGCCATAGGAAAGAATGGGCTCTTTGTTGATGCAACGGATCAGTTTGTTTTCCGGTATCGACCAGAGATTGATTTTACCATCACTACCGTTGGTGACAAATTTTTCATTGTCA
>CAXTDO010000346.1:414-6746 GCA_964242315.1 uncultured Flavihumibacter sp. | reverse complement strand
TGAGGTATGAGGTATGAGGTATGAGGTATGAGGTATGAGGTATGAGGTATGAGGTATGAATCTGAACCCGGCAATTTACAACAAATGATATAAATGATTTTAATTCAAAGCAGCACCTATCAATAACGGCTTGTCAACTCATACCTCATACCTCATACCTCACTGCCACTTAACAAAGGTTTAATAAATATATAGGCGTTATAATTTTAAAAATATATACTTTTGCTCATTAGAACACGTTATAGTGATTTAAACGCCTTAACATTAAAAATTGGAAAACAAGTCAACACATACATTCTTCTTACAGGCAACTCCTGAGAGAATTTTGTTTATTAGTGAGGGTTTCTGCACCAATACTCCCCGAGCGCGACGTGGTTGCTGATAGGACGAGCAAATGAACTTGCCCCTATCAGTGAAAAAATCCCCTGAATTTTTGTTCCTACATACTTTTTTTCTTTTTTCATACATTCAATTTTAAAAAATTGGAACATCAAAACATTATTGTTAGGGTGGCGACATCCGACGATAAACATTACTCCGTTATCATAACAAATGAAATGGAGGCTTCAGCAAAGGCCAGAGGTACAGGCATTGCCAAACGTTCGCCTGCTTATCTTGAACAAAAAATGGAAGAAGGCAAAGCTGTAATAGCTGTAACAACAGAAGGTGAATGGGTTGGATTTTGCTACACGGAAGCATGGGGCCATAATCAGTTTGTTGCTAACAGCGGACTGGTAGTTTCGCCTCAATTTCGAAAGAGCGGTGTTGCCAAGCAAATTAAAAAGAGAATATTTGACCTTTCGAGAGAAAAATACCCGGGTGCGAAGATATTCGGTTTAACAACAGGACTGGCGGTAATGAAAATAAACTCCGACCTCGGCTATGAGCCGGTTACTTATTCAGAGTTAACTGATGATGACGAGTTTTGGGCCGGTTGTAAAAGCTGTGTAAACTACGATATCCTTATGAGTAAGGAAAGGAAGAACTGTATGTGCACAGCGATGCTTTATGATCCTGCTGATCATTATGAACCCGTGGAAACTGCACAGGACTTTAAAACGAATTCCAAGATTTACGAGCGGTTCATGAAAATAAAGCAAAGTAAGTTGCTGCGCTTTTTATCCAAGAAACAATCTGTTGGCGCAAGCAAACATAAGTCCATACTACATCACTTCTTTAACTTTTAATCTTCCGGAATACCATGGCGCAAACTAAAAAGGTGGTTGTTGGATTTAGCGGTGGGTTAGATACTTCTTATTGTGTTAAATACCTGAGCGATGATAAAGGTTACGAGGTTCACTCAGTGATCATAAATACAGGGGGATTTGGCGAGGAAGAGTTGAAAAAAATTGAACAGCACGCTTATAATTTAGGGGTTACCACTCATACTACGGTAGATGCAGTGGAAAGTTATTATGAAAAAATTATCAAATACCTGATTTATGGGAATGTTCTCAAGAATAATACCTATCCGTTAAGCGTAAGCGCAGAACGTTTAAGTCAGGCTTTATTTATAGCAGAACATGTTAAAAAGCTTGGTGCCGATGCAGTAGCTCATGGAAGTACAGGCGCAGGTAATGATCAGGTGCGTTTCGATATGATCTTTAATATCATGATTCCTGGCGTGGAGATCATCACACCGATACGAGACATGAAGCTGAGCCGTGAAGAAGAAATTGGTTATCTGAAGTCGAAAGGTGTGCAGATGAACTTCGAAAAGTCTATGTATTCTATAAACAAAGGGTTATGGGGAACCAGCGTGGGCGGTAAAGAAACCCTCCAGTCAAAAGGCATGTTGCCCGAAGAAGCCTGGCCTACACAGGTAACAAAAACAGAACCAGAAGAAGTGAAGCTTACATTTGAACAGGGCTCGTTGAAAGCAGTGAACGATAATAAATATGATCATCCGGTAAAAGCCATCCAGGCTTTACAAAATATAGCAGGGGCTTTTGGAATTGGCAGAGACATACATGTGGGTGATACAATTATTGGTATCAAGGGCAGGGTAGGTTTTGAAGCGGCAGCGCCGATGGTTATCCTTAAAGCGCATCATGCGCTGGAAAAACATGTGCTAACAAAGTGGCAGTTAAACTGGAAAGATCAGATTGCGCAATTTTATGGTAACTGGTTGCATGAAGGACAGATCATGGATCCCGTAATGAGAGATATGGAAGCCTTCCTTACCAACTCGCAACAGAATGTTACCGGAGACGTATACATCAGATTATTCCCTTATCATTTTCAAATCATTGGTATAGAGTCAGCCTTCGACCTGATGAGCAGCAGATTTGGCAAGTATGGCGAAATGAACAATGGCTGGAGTGGGGAGGATGTGCGTGGATTCACTAAAATATTTGGTAATCAAACAATGATATACCATCAGGTGAAAGCGGCTAATGAGTGATATATTTTTAAAACAACAAAATGGGGAACGACCTATAAGGTTTCTAAAACCTTATAGATCTGAAATACAGGTTGCATCCTCCTTTAAGACCTATAAGGTTTTAAAAACCTTATAGGTCTCGTTTCCTATTACTAATGAGTCATTTACCATGAGCATCATAAAAGCAGGTATCGTTGGAGGGGCCGGATATACCGGAGGCGAACTGATCAGGCTATTACTACATCATCCCCAGGCTTCCATCAGCTTTATACTTAGCGGCAGCAATGCAGGCAAACCGGTTTCTTCTGTTCACCCTGATCTTTTAGGCGATACAGACCTCCTCTTTACATCAGACCTTCAGGATGATATAGACGTATTGTTTTTATGCGTTGGACATGGGGATGCAAAAAAGTTTTTTGAAGCAAACAAGATCAACGAAAATATCAGAATCATAGATCTATCACAGGATTTTCGGTTGCATGCCAGCGCCGCATTTGCTAACCGGAATTTTATATACGGGCTTCCTGAATTAAACAAAGAGCAAATTACAAAAGCTCATGATATCGCTAATCCGGGATGTTTTGCTACTGCCATCCAACTGGGTTTATTACCACTTGCTAAAGCCGGTCTGCTTAAGGAAGTGTATTCAACCGGAATTACCGGGTCAACCGGCGCTGGACAAAGCCTTAGCGCTACTTCACATTTCTCATGGAGGTCGAATAATATCCAGGCCTATAAAACGCTTACCCATCAACATCTGCATGAAATAGGAGAATCTTTACAGCAGCTACAGCCCGGTGCAGACATACAAATAAATTTTATTCCCTGGAGAGGAGATTTTACCCGTGGAATTTTTATCAGTTCCCAGCTAGATTGCGATCTAAGCAAAGAAGAACTGCAGGTTCTATTTGAAGAATATTACCAGGATCAACCATTTACAATCGTTAGTAAGGATCCGATATTTCTGAAGCAGGTAGTGAATACAAACAAGTGTGTAATTCAAATAGAAAAAGTACAGAACAAGCTGGTAGTGCATTCTGCTATGGACAACCTGTTGAAAGGCGCATCCGGACAGGCAGTGCAGAATATGAACCTTATGTTCCGACGACAGGAAACCGAAGGCCTGAAGCTTAAAGCTGGCTTTTTCTAAATTTAAAAAATATTCAATGTTCAATAATCAATATTCAATTGAACATTGAGCATTGAATATTATAAACACAAGTTCTATTCCTCACACCTCATACCTAAAATAACATGGAACTATTCGACGTATATCCCATCAATAACATTACCATAGATAAAGCTCAGGGTTCTTATGTATGGACAGAAAAAGGCGAAAAATATTTAGACCTTTACGGCGGACATGCGGTAATTTCTATCGGTCACACACATCCGCACTATGTTAAAAGGCTGGAAGACCAGCTCCATAAGGTTGGATTTTATTCCAACTCCATTCACATTCCATTACAACATGAGCTGGCTCATAAGCTCGGTGTTGTGTCGGGTAAAGAAAACTACCAGTTATTTCTTTGTAACTCCGGTGCTGAAGCCACTGAAAATGCTTTAAAGCTGGCTTCATTTTATAACGGTCGTAAAAAAATCATTTCTTTCACCAAAGCATTTCATGGAAGAACTTCGCTTGCAGTAGCAGTAACCGACAACCCGAATATTACAGCACCGGTCAATCAAACTGACAACGTAGTGTTTCTTCCGTTCAATGACGAGTCTGCATTGGAAACGGCATTTACACAACATGAAGTTGCTGCCGTTATTATCGAAGGCATACAGGGTGTTGGTGGTATCAACGTAGCTTCGGATTCTTTTTTACAGAAGATCCGCCGGTTATGTGATGTGCATAATTCGGTTTTTGTTGCCGATTCAGTGCAATGTGGTTATGGAAGAAGCGGTAAATTTTACTCACATGACTACAGCGGTGTTAACGCAGACATATACACTATGGCAAAAGGAATGGGCAATGGTTTTCCGGTAGCAGGCATCTCTATTGCTCCCAAGATCCAGCCAAAGCATTATATGTTAGGAACTACTTTTGGTGGTAACCACCTTGCATGCGCCGCGGCTTTGGCTGTGCTGGAAGTAATTGAGCAGGATAGCCTGATGCACCAGGCACTGGAGACAGGTGACTATCTAATATATGAACTTAAGAAGTTGCCGTTTATAAGAGAAGTAAGGGGAAAAGGATTAATGATTGGTATCGATCTGCCGGAAGAGCTAAAGGAAGTTAAAAAGAATCTTTTATTTAAACATAAGATCTTTACCGGTGAATCAAAACCCAACGTGATACGCCTTTTACCGGCACTTAATATTACAAAAACAGAAGCAGACATATTTCTGGAGGCGCTGAGTAAGGAGCTGAAGTAATTATGGATTATGAATGATTAATTATTAACGGGACGAGTATTTGATTTGAAATACTAACAATTACAACCACTCACCGTTAATAATTAATCATTAACCATTAATCATTAAAACACTACTATTGAAAAATTTTGTTTCAGTAAACGACGTGAACGATATTAATGCCTTGGTTGAAAAAGCATTGGCATATAAGGCCGATCCGTTTTGCGACAGAACACTCGGAGCGGATAAGCGTATTGGTCTGTTGTTTCTCAATCCGTCGTTGCGAACAAGGTTGAGTACCCAGGTAGCCTCCAGAAACCTCGGAATGGAAACAATCGTTTTTAATATAGACAAAGAAGGATGGGCGCTTGAATTTGAAGAAGGCGCTATCATGAGCGGTAATACCGTTGAACACGTGAAAGATGCCGCTCCGGTTTTAGGACAGTATTTCGATATCATTTGCATCAGAACTTTCCCATCGTTGTTGAACAGGGATGATGATTACAGCGAACTGGTAATGAATTCCTTCCTTCAGTTTGCAGGTATACCGGTAGTAAGTCTTGAAAGCGCTACGCTTCATCCATTACAAAGTCTTACCGATGTGCTTACGATAAAAGAAACTTTTACATTGAAGCGTAAACCCAGGATCGTGCTTTCATGGGCGCCACATGTAAAACCGTTGCCGCAGTGTGTTGCCAATTCCTTTGCTCAATGGATCAACGCATGGGGAGAAGCCGACTTTGTAATTACCCATCCGGAAGAATATGAGCTTTCAGAAAAATTTACCGAAGGTGCGCTGATCACTCATGATCAGAATGCAGCATTGAAAGATGCCGACTATGTTTATGTCAAGAACTGGAGCACATTTAATGATTATGGAAAAATTTATACTGCCGACCCAGGCTGGATGCTGACAGAAGAAAAGATACAGCTCACCAATAATGCAAGGGTAATGCACTGCCTGCCTGTTAGAAGAAATGTGGAGCTGAGTGACGAGATACTGGATAGCGCCAACAGCATTGTTACCCAACAGGCCGGTAACCGGGTTTGGGCAGCCCAGGCTGTGCTGGCTGCAATACTTCACACCGTATAGCAACCGCTATTGAATTTAATAGACACATGAACAAATTATTTGTAGTGAAGATTGGAGGTAATGTAATTGATAACGAATCGTTGCTACACTCCTTTCTTGAAGATTTTGCGGCTATACCTGAAGCCAAGATTTTAGTACACGGAGGAGGCAAGATTGCCACAAAAATAGGAGATCAGTTAGGCATCACTTCTACTTACATTAAGGGTCGCAGGATTACAGATGAACATACTATCGACCTGGTGACAATGGTATATGGTGGATTGGTAAATAAGAAGATGGTGGCTCAATTACAGGCGCTTCATTGTAACGCAATCGGGTTAACAGGTGCTGACGCCAATATAATACCTGCTGTCAGGCGGCCGGTAAAGGACGTAGATTACGGTTTTGTGGGAGATGTGGATCATGCAAAGATTTCTGTTGATCAATGGCTGCTGTTTCTTGATAATAACCTGGTTCCCGTAGTAGCGCCGCTAACTCATGACGGTAAAGGCCATATCC
>CAXTDO010000346.1:0-404 GCA_964242315.1 uncultured Flavihumibacter sp. | reverse complement strand
TACTATTGCTTCAACACTGGCAGTTGCACTTTCACGCATGTATCACGTACGGTTGTTGTACTGCTTTGAAAAACCCGGTGTGCTCGAAAATGTAGAAGATGAAAATTCAGTGCTGCCGCTGATAACAAAAGAAATCTATGGAGAACTGATGACAGCTAATAAACTGTTCGAAGGAATTATTCCCAAGGTAGATAACGCTTTTGATGCCATCAACGCCGGCGTGAAAGAAGTGCTGATTGGCAATGCAAGACATTTATTACAGAATGTTACCAGCGATGTAAAAGGAACTTTGATAGTTTAAGTCTGAACTGTGATTTATTGATTTAATGATGGCTATGATGCTTTTTGAATCATAGCCATCATTTCATCAATAAATCACAGTTCAGACAATCATAGTCCATCAT